>DATECD010000095.1:0-5519 GCA_035287065.1 Chlamydiales bacterium
GTCTAGTGCGTAAAAATAGTTCCAAACTCCCCCATCTGCTACACTCTCACATTTAAAATTCTATGCCCCCAACTTCTATCTACTGGTCTGATCGCAATAGAAACCCACCCCCTCCCGATGCTCAGTTTCATTGGCGCACCTTTTCCCCCACCTCATCTCTTCCCTTTTCTCCTTCCACACAACTTCTCTCCTCTCTCCCCTCTCCAACTACTTGCAAAATCGTAAGCTCCCGCTACCTCCCAGGCAAAAAAGGGTGGATCGAACGCGTTGAGCAGGCGCTTAAGTCAGGAATACAAAAAGTTGTGCTCGCAAGGTGCCATATCTTAGAACTTGCAAGCGCGCCCAATCCCTTTGCTCTTACCGCCTCTTTGCAAACAAAACAGGAAGGCGCCTACCTTTTCTGCCTTGCCAATAAAGAAAATGCCTTTTTCGGCGCCACCCCAGAAAGACTCTTCCGAAAAGAAAAAAACATCCTCGAAACAGAAGCGCTCGCAGGAACGCTTCCTAAAGATCTCCCTTCCTCTCTATTTGGCGCAAAAGAAGAGCGGGAATGGGTCACTGTCCAAACCTTCCTTCAAGAAACATTAGCTCCTTTTTCTCTTTCCCCTCCTCTCTTAAACCCAAAAACCATCCACAAAACCCACAACCTGCAACACCTCTACTCTAAAGTGAGGGCCACACTGCGAAAAGAGATCACTCCAACTCTTCTTCTCGATGCTCTCCACCCCACACCTGCTCTTTGTGGAACGCCTAAAAAAAAAGCCTTTCAACTCATCCAAACGCTTGAACCCTTTGATCGCGGCCTCTACGGGGGAACAATCGGCTGGTCAAATAAACACACCTCCGAATGGATCGTCGCGATCCGTTCCTGTTTTTTAAGTGGGAAAATCGCCTATCTTTATACAGGAGCTGGCATCGTCGAAGGATCAGATCCAGAAAAAGAGTGGGAAGAGCTCAACCAAAAAGAAATGCTCTACAAGGAAATGTTCCGTGAATGAGGCTTTTTACCTAATTGATCAACTCATCGCACAAGGAGTGACGCGCATTTGTATTGCGCCAGGCGCAAGACCTGCCCCTTTTATCTCCGTTGCTGCAAGACATCCCCTAGCAAAAACAATTGTCCACTATGATGAACGGGGCCTTGCCTTCTACGCCCTTGGTTACGGAAAAGGATCAAAAACGCCAGCTGCCATCATCGTCACTTCAGGATCAGCGCTCGGCAATCTCCTTCCCGCTGTCATGGAAGCCCACCACAGCTACACCCCCCTCATCCTCATCACAGCTGACCGTCCAGCAGAACTACGCTCTTGCGGCGCAAATCAAACAACAACACAAACAAATCTTTTTGCCCCTTTTGTGCGCTTTCAAGAAGATCTCCCTCCCACCCTTTCAGAAACCTACTTTCGCTCCATTGCAGCGCAAGCCTTTTTCCACGCAACGCAAAACCCACCCGGCCCTGTCCACTTAAACTGCCAAGTGCGCGATCTTTCCACTAGGCCACAGGTCCTTTCTCCTGGCAAACCCATTTTTTTTCCCTCATCAACTATCCAATCCACACCTGTTGCAACAAAAGCCTCCCGCGGCATCATTGCAATCGGTGAACTCCCCTCTTCTCCCCGCCCCATCCTCGATCTTGCAAAACGCCTCGGCTGGCCTGTTCTTGCCGACCTTCTCTCCAATGCGCGGATAGATTCAACGCCTGAACAAATCCGCAACTTCGATGGAATTTTAACAACAAGGCCCGATCTCAAACCCGACTTCCTTCTCCATTTTGGGGCCAGACTCACCTCAAAAAAAATCCTCGATCTGAAACCCAATCTCCACGTCAGCCCCTACCCTTTTCTCCAAGACCCAACGCGAAGTCTCGATGGGAAAGTTCGCTCCGATATTGAACCTTTTTGCAATACCTTCACTGCAGGCCCCCCCAACCCCAACTGGCTAAAAGCATGGAAAGAGGAAGAACTAAAAATCTCTATGGAGGCCCAATTTGCTAAAACAAAAGAGGCAACTGAAATTCAAGCGATGATCGATCTTGCAGAAAAAGTCCCAGAAGATACTGCCCTTTTCTTTGCAAACTCACTTGCGATCCGTCACGCAGAGCGCTATTTTTTCCCAAAAGCTTGCCAAGGCTACTTTGGGAGTCGAGGTCTTTCAGGAATCGATGGAAATATCGCAACAGCTGCAGGCATTGCAGATGGTTGCAAAAAACCCCTCATCGCCTGGGTCGGCGATCAAACAGCCCTGCACGATCTCAACTCCCTACCGCTTCTCAAAAAAACAAGCTACCCCGTGACCCTCATCATCTCAAATAACTTCTGCGGCGAAATCTTCTCCTCACTCCCCTTCGCAAACTGGCCAGAAACAGAAAAGTTCATCAAAGCTCCTCACTCTTTACGTTTTCAAAAGGCAGCCGAGATGTTCGATCTTCCTTACGTAAGCTTAAGTGAGGTTTCTTTTTCTCAATCTGCCATCGTAGAACTGACAACTTTAAGAGAAGAAAAGGAGCCCGTGATCGCGTCTACTGAAAAAGGACTTTAGATTGTACATTCATTCAGATCCGGGTCGCCGATTAACGGATTCCAATCCGGTGCCACATACGAACAAGCAAGATCATTTAAATTATTCTTTGCGATAGCAACTAAGGCAATCTTCCTTTGACTAAGCGTATCAAAGCACGAGCTTACCTTCAGAGCCGCATCACCTAAAGCGTTTAGATCCCCCATTCGGTCCAATACAAACATCAGTTTTTTGCTAGTCTATCATCATGTCGTATTGGTAGATCTCATCTTGTATCGCAACCCTTTCAGAATAAATGATGCTTGCTATTCCACCGTGACGAACGCTTTTGCTAACATCATTTGCCGCTGCAATAACGAAGTTTGAAATTCGCGACGTGATTCCATTACTTGAATCACCGGCTGTATCGGGATTGTTAGAGGAGCCTTTGTTCCCTCTTAAAAAATCAAAACTGAAATCGATCATAATATCATCCTCAAATAGGCTTTAATTGTTTTATCAAAAAAAAACCGGAATGCGCATTTCAACGCACTCCGGTCTATCGCACCAAAAGTTTCTTTTTAAATGGTAACGATGTTCCCTGCTTCCTCTGCACCTGCCACAATGAGTGGAGAAGCGATTGCCGATAATTTCTCAACTCCCTCCCCACAGAACATCTTTTGAGTTAAATGTTCATTATGGACATGCATGAAATTGCTTACCGCACGCTCTAAAGTATTTAAACCCTCTAGTCTATCCATCAAATCAGCTCTAACTGCTCTTCTTGAAAGCTCCGCTTGAGCAAGAGTTACCGGATTCCAGTTTGCTTCTGAAGGACTGTTGGAGAAGGTATCTTCCAAGCCTTCTTTGATTCCATCTATCCTTAAAGAATAAGAACCCTCTAGCATGGCTTGCATCAGTTTCTTGCAATCCCCTGTTTTGTCACGAAGATTAGACAATTCTTCTCGTATAACAGCTATGCGAGTAAATGAAATATTGATCGCTAGATCAAACTGCTCTTGTTGAGTAAACGATTCTTCTTGAGCTGCCTCTTCTTCTAATGCCTCTATCGCTGATGGTTGTGCACCAGAGAAATAAGTAGGAAGTCTGGATCTGACTGCATTTACCGCCAACCCAAAACGAGTTGTCATTTCATTTGGATTGATTTCTGCATGAAGTTTTTGTGCTGCACGCGCGTTTCGACTTTCTAGAATTTGCTGTTTCTTTGCTTCTAAAGCAGTTTTTTCCTCAGTGACATCGCCATACTTTTCTTGAGACTTTTTTATTGCATCAAAAAATCCAGCGAGCGCTATACCGCGGTCTTCACAAGACTGACTATACTGTCTTAAAAGAAAAAGTTGTTTTTTTACAGCATCAATTTCTGGAGTAATTTGTAGAGAAAACCAAGTTTTATCACAATCATTCATTTCAGTGTAATACTTTGATTCTAGTCCATTCAACTGCTTCTGAACAGTATCAATCGTTGCATTTACTACACCAACATCGTCAAGGTTACAGCCCCTCAATGTAGCTTTCATAGTGTTCAGCTCATCTTTACAAGCCTGAAAACTTGAGGTAAGTCTTGTTGGTCTTAAGCTTTGAAGTCCACGGTTTTCCGCAAATTGGGTAACACCCTCTGCAACTGCATCATAAGCTGCATCACAGCTCATCTTTGCTTTAATACCCCACGCCTGGTATCGCGGTATCATGTCATTATTTTCATCATCCACAACTTCAAGTGTACTTGTTTTCTGTGCGGTTGCCGATGGCATTTCTGAGATTTCTGAGTCCCCTTTACTTTCAACTGCTGCAGAACTAGCATTCTCAACTCCACGGTCTCTTCTAAAGAGTCCTGTGACTGAGAAACCTGTGACTGCTCCAGCTGCTGAACTCACCAAGTCGCTACCCCGTCTCCATATCGATGTCTTAGGCTCAGCTTCAAGCTGTTCATTACCGTCTGCTACAGAAGAAACACTCTCTTCTCCAACGAAATGAAACCGTGTCCGATCGGCCGAACTCGCAATAGGAGGTTTCTGACTTCTTCCAGTATGCGTACCATACTGCGATTTACTCTCGCCCTCGTCATCAGAGAGCGCTTCATCTGTACGAACATATAACTGATTTGAAAACGCGTAACCCCTCTGTTGGCCTCGAACGACTCCAGCCGCATCATTAGCAAACGTCACTTGACGATTCGGTAATCGGCTGCTCAATAATTCACCATCCTTTCCCCTTACTTCGGAAAGCGGTATATATCGTCTCTCTGCGCCTCTGTTCGATCTTTCTTTTGCAGAAGCCATTACAGGTTGTGTCCCTGTGCCTTCTTTGCTTTCTTCAGCATTACTACCGGCTACTCTACTGTACATCGCCGACGCACCAGAAATCATTGAATTAAAATATGAACTCATAACTAAACTCACTTATTTTGTTTTTGTTTTTATTAAATTAAATTATCAATTTTTTTCATGGACTAATCATTACAAACTATAAGACCCACTTGCCGTTTCTGCTATAACACGTTGTTTTTCTACTATTCTCTGCGCAATCTCAGCCTTACGACCTTGCGTTTGCTCTGTGAACCACTCGCTCGCGGCATCTCCTGAACTCAAGGAATAACTACTTCCTCGTCGCTCTGCTCTTGTCATTTCTGCTCTGATCTCTGGCTCTAACTCTTTCCTGTATTTGGCCTTAATATCAAATTCTTCTTGCTCTTTTAGTCTTGCAATTTTTGCTTCTTTTGCTGCCTTTCTTTCTGAATAACCACCATCGTCTTTACCATTAAGACCAAGCTCCCGGTGACCTTTCCATTGCGTATCAACAAATTTTTTCTCAAAAGACTTGATCATCGCATCGTAGTCATTCACCATACCTCTGTATGTACGAATCGTGGTCTGTAGATCACTCAAAAGTTTAGAGCTTTTATCAAGTTTTTTTTCTCTTTCCGTCTTCTCTGTAAAAATTGCAGTGATTCCTCTATGTCCTATCGTATTCTTAAGTGTTTGAACATTGTCTTGAAGAGTCTT
>DATECD010000096.1:0-2613 GCA_035287065.1 Chlamydiales bacterium
GCAGCAGAAGTAGAGTTTGGAAAGAACTCTATTGAAAAAAGCGATCTCGTCATCACCACCTACGGCATGATCGCCCGACAAGAGTGGTTTCGGACAACCAAGTGGCACCTTGTCATTCTTGATGAAGCACAAGCCATTAAAAACTCTAATACTCTTCAAGCTCGCTCCATCAAAGCTCTTCAAAGCGATGGCCGAATTGCCCTGACAGGAACTCCCGTTGAAAATCAACTCGGCGATCTCTGGTCGCTTTTTGATTTTATTAATCCTGGATTGCTTGGCAACGCCTCTCACTTCGCTCGCTACGCCAAAAGCCTCGATCCTACAAAGCCGAATGCGTACGGATCGCTCCGTCGCTTGGTTAAACCTTACATCTTACGTCGTCTCAAAACGGATAAATCCATTATTGCCGATCTCCCTGACAAAACTGAAATGGATACCTGGTGTCTTCTTTCTCAACAACAGGCTTCTCTCTATCAACAATCAGTCAATGACCTTGAAGCGACTCTTCAAGTTAAAGCCTCAGAAAACAACAGTGATAAAAAAACCAATGATATCCAACGACGCGGTATTGTTCTAGCTTTTCTCATGCGTTTCAAACAAATCTGTAACCATCCCTCTCAACTCCTGGCCGATGGAAAATGGAAACCTGATGACAGCGGCAAGTTCCAACGTCTAGCCGTCCTCTGCGAAGAAATTGCTTCACGACAAGAAAAAGTTCTTATCTTTACTCAATTTCGTGAAATGACAGCTCCCTTGGCAGAATATCTTGAAAAATTTTTTGGACATGCTGGACTTATTCTTCACGGAGGGACTCCTGTAGCGAAACGTCAAGAAATGGTCACCTCCTTCCAACGCGAAGATGGCCCCTCCTTTTTCATCCTATCCCTCAAAGCAGGAGGCACGGGCCTGAACCTTACCGAGGCAGCTCATGTTATTCATTTTGATCGCTGGTGGAACCCTGCTGTTGAGAATCAAGCGACTGACCGAGCTTTCCGTATCGGACAGAAAAAGAACGTCCTCGTGCACAAATTTATCTGTCGAGGCACTGTTGAAGAACGAATTGCTACCATGATCAATGAAAAAAAAGGCCTGGCCGATTCACTCCTCGGCGGAGGTGGTGAAAAAATGCTTACTGAAATGAACAATGAGGAACTCTTGAAGTTTGTCGCTCTTGATTTAAATCAAGTTTAGGGCTGGGCGTAATGAAAATCATGGCAATATCCAACTTATAATTGGTTCTAATTTTGTAACTGTTAAAGAGTCTCAATCAGGAAGAAATTCACCACAAGGAGCACAAAGGATTACACAAAGAGCACAAAAAAAGAAAAAAGAATTTTTATAAAAATTCTTTAATGTGTTAAGAATTAAAGAAGACGAACGATCGTAAAATACAAAAAAATTTAATTAACCGCAAAGAACGCAGAGAACGCAAAGAATAAAAAATATTAAAGAATTTTCTAAAAGAGACTCCTTGGAATTCATTTTTAAGGTTTAAGAATCTTTCATTTTCGCAATCTATTCTCTGCGTTCTCTGCGTTCTCTGCGGTTAAATATTTCTGGAGCGTGTGTATCTTTGTGTTCTTTGTGGTGAATTTCTGCCAATTTAGGGTGACATTAATATGTACGTTTACAGCTAAAAATAACTTTGAAATGAAATAGTTTTTATATTATACCAAACCTTCAATTTAAATTCCGACTCAGAACGCTTTACCCTCCACCCTTTACTCTTCAATTCTTTTTTTATGAGCCGCTATTCTTTCTATCCACCCTATGTGCCAGTTGCAAAGCGACGTGCTCAGGCAGAAAAATTGGCTAAAAAAAAGCAACAACAAGGTGAAAAGTTAGAACCTATTCAAATCGAAGGACGTCGTATTGCTTCCACCTTCTGGGGCAAAGCTTGGTGTGATAATCTTGAAGCGTATAGTGACTATGAAAGTCGCCTTCCACGTGGACGAACTTATGCGCGTAATGGCTCTGTTATTGATCTCAAAATAAGCAAAGGCAAAATCCAAGCCCTTATCAGTGGGAGTGAACTTTATAATGCCCATGTTCATATTGATCCTATTTCTTCCAAACACTGGAAAACGATTAAAGAACAATGTGCAGGCAAAATAGGCTCTCTCCTCGAACTCTTGAGCGGCAAGCTTTCTAAAGAAATCATGACCATCATGACCGACTTGAAAACCGGACTCTTTCCCAAGCCAAAAGAAATCCATCTCGATTGTTCCTGCCCCGATTGGGCAGATCTCTGTAAACATCTTGCAGCTGTACTCTATGGAGTGGGATCTCGGCTTGATGCGCATCCCGAGCTACTCTTTCTCTTGCGCAGTGTTCATCATGAAGAACTCATTGATACAACCAATATTGGTTCCGTCATCAAACAGACCACCTCACTCGATAGCATCTCTACACTTGGCGATACAGACCTCTCTGATATTTTTGGGATTGATGTTACACAAGAAAGCAATCCCTCTTCTCAAACAAGCGTCTTTATTCCTGAATCAATCCCTATTGCTCCTTTAAAAAAACAAAAAAAGATCGTCAAAAAAAGTACTTCAAAAAAGCAACCTGCAAAAAAAACAGCCGCAAAACAACAGACACGTAAGGCTCAGA
>DATECD010000097.1:0-6034 GCA_035287065.1 Chlamydiales bacterium
TTAGCCAAAGCAATTCCCTCCTGCGACCTATTTTGGTCTCCTCACTACAATATCCCTTTGCTGCCGATCCGGGCCAAAAAGCGGGTGGCGACAATCCATGATGCATGCCACCTCGCTCTTAGGCATCTTCTTTCGCTTCCCGAAAGAATTTATGCAAAGTGGGTAATGAAGGCAGCGCTGAATCGATCCCATGCGGTATTGACTGACTCCGTTTTCTCTAAAAATGAGCTCACCTCTTTTCTTGGGGGAAAGGAAATCGAGGTGATCACTTTGGGTGTGGATCTAGATCGATATCAACGAGTTATAGATTTGAAAGCGATTGATTCTGTGAAGCGCAAATATAAACTCCCCGACCGGTTTATTCTTTTTGTAGGAAATTTAAAACCTCATAAAAATCTGTTGGGACTTGTCCAAGCGTTTAAGAAGACTAGGCTTACGGACTGGGGACTTGTTATTGCGGGAAAAGCGAAAGGACTGAGAAACCAAGAAGAGGCGATTGCGGGGGAGCGAATTTTGACAATTGGGGAGGTTCCGGATGCTGATTTGCCTGTTTTATACAGCATGGCGGGGATGTTGGTTCTCCCTTCATTTTATGAAGGTTTTGGGTTTCCCCCTTTAGAAGCAATGAGTTGTGGCTGTCCTACAATTGTTTCAAATGCAGCAAGTCTCCCGGAAGTTTGTGGGGAGGCGAGCCTTTACGTTGATCCGAGAAATCTGGATGATATGGCGAGCAAGATCCGTCAGCTAGCCTGCGATGAGGGGGCTCAAAATAGTCTTATACAAAGGGGCTTTTTACACGTTCAGCGGTTTTGTTGGGACAAGACAGCGAGCGACTATCAGAAGCTATTTGAAGGGGTGCATACGAAATGAAGGCAATCATTTTAGCAGGCGGAGGAGGAACTCGCCTCTGGCCGCTTTCGCGCGAGGATTTTCCGAAGCAATTTTTAAATTTTGGATTGGGTCTTTCTCTTTTGCAGAGGACGGTTCAAAGGCTTTTGAAAGCTCCTTTTATTGAAGAGGTAGTGATCGCTACCAATGCGCATCACTTGGCGCTTGTTGAGCGGCAGCTGTAGAAGATCAATGCCTGGGAAAAGGTCCAAATTCTCATTGAGCCCTGCCGGAAGAACACAGCGCCTGCAATCGGGCTTGCAGTGAAATATTTAGAGCGGTTTTGCAAGGCAAAAAAGAACGATTCGATTTTGGTTTTGCCCTCGGATCATTTAATTGAGCCGGAAGAAATTTTTCTCGATGCGCTTGAACAGATGAAAAAAGTGGCGCAAGAAAAGTGGTTGATCACTTTTGGAATCCGTCCCCTTAGGCCCGAGACGGGATATGGGTACATTGAAATAGGCCGCAAGTATCACGCATTGGCTTTTGAGGCGACTCGATTTGTTGAAAAACCGGATCTAAAGCTTGCGCAAAAATATTTGGCAGATCCGAAGTTCTACTGGAACGCGGGAATCTTTATGTTTTCCCCTCAGACTTTCTGGGAAGAGATCAAAGAACACGCGCCTAGTCTTTCAGGCCTGTTAGATGCTGACTATGAACAAGTGATCCGCGAATTTGATCGAATGCCAGATCTTTCCATCGATTACGCAGTCATGGAAAAATCGAAAAAAGTCCTTGTTTGTCCTCTGGCTGTTTCTTGGTCTGATGTGGGTTCCTGGGATAGCGTTTACGAGGCATTTGAGAAAGATCAGAATCAGAATGTGAAGATCGGCTCTGTCCTAGATATCGACACAAAAAATAGCCTGATTGTCTCAAATAATAGGCTGGTCTCGACGATTGGATTAGAGGAAATGCTGATCGTAGAAACAGAAGATGCCATCTTTATCAGCAAAAAAGGGGAATCTCAGAGGGTCAAGCATCTTGTAAAAGAGCTCGCGGAAAAAGGGAAGGCCAAAAGATTACCTCCCGGGTTTGTTCTTTTAGATAAAACAGAAGAGTACGAGATCAAAAAAGTTTCCCTTTCGCCGATGGAAAAGATGAGCTATGCACAGAAAGAAGGGATCGATGTTCAATGGGTTACTCTCGGTGAAAACGGGGATGAGTGGACTCTCAATGAAAATGGTCATTGGGAAAATTTCAACCCGACGTCTGAGCAGATGTCGTGGATTTTGATTGAGACGAAAGCAAATCGTTTACTTTCGCTCTCATCGCTTTCTTGAATGTCTCTATGTTCCATTTGCTCGCATGCTTAGTTAAAGCTTTGGGATCAAAGGACGTAAGCTCAAACTCTTCTATAGCTCGGTTTAACGCCTCAGGGGTTTGCTCATAGAAAAACACAGCTGTTGGATTTATGGACTTGCCGACAGGGATCATCGTCTCATTAACTCCCCCGTGTCCATAGCAAATGACTGGCGTGCCGCAAGAGCTAGCCTCTAAAGGAATTAGGCCATATTCTAGAAAAGGGGTAAAAATAACGGCTTTGCATTCGTTATACTCCTCTACAAGACGGGCGTCGTCGACTTCGCCGAGAAAAGAGATATTTCCCTTTGACATCTCGCGCAAAGAGTTCCCTTCAGCTCCCTTTCCAATCACTTTTAAAGGCTTTCCCGAAAGGTTAAAGGCCTCTATTGCATAATCGACGCGCTTCCATTTTTCAAGCCTTGAGATGAGGAGATAATGCTCTTTTCTTTTTTTAAAGAGCGGGACGAACTTTTCTGTTTCAATAGGGCAGTGAAGAACGTCGGCATCTTTATTGTAATATTTTAAAATATAAGACTTTGAGAAGTCTGAGATGGCAATGAAACGATCTATTTTTTGAGCGGCTTCATAGTCTCTTCTTTTTAAGTAATTGAGGAAAAGTTTGAGAATTTTTCCCTTCAAACTTTTGCCAAAATATTCGCCTGCATTCCATAAGGCCCGAGTCGGAATATAACAATAGCAGAGGTGGCCTCCTTTTGGCGCTCGGACATATTTTGCAGTTGTTGCAGAAGAGCTCAAGACAAGATCATAAGAGGTGAGATTGAGAAGCTCCATCACATAAGTAGATATTGGGAAAGACCAGCGAAAAGTCTCAGAATTGCGGATGAAAAGATTGAGCCAAGAAGTGTGGATTTTTCGGTTTTTGAAATAGGGCCAAGTGTTTTTTGAGTTGTAAGAGAGGGTATATACGTCGGCCTTTGGAAATTCTTCGCAAAGATATTGAAAAATACGCTCGGAACCGCCAACTCCGCAAAGATGGTCGTGCACTAGGGCGATCTTCATGGGACAATCGTCAAAGAGGGGACGGGGAGCACAAATTTGCCTCCGCCTTTAAGAAAATCCCCTTCTCTTCGGAGAAATTCCGATATGAAGTGATAGGGAAGAGCCAAAAAGTAATCGGGTTTCATTTCTCGGGCCGCAGCTTCAGAAATAATAGGAATTCCCGTGACTGTTTGCCTGCCCCACTTGATTGGGTTTCTCTCTGTAGCAAAGGGAACTAAATCGGGACCGATCCCATAATAGGCCAAGAGGCTGTTGCCTTTTGTCGAAGCTCCGTAAGCAAAGACTTTTTTCCCCCGTTCTTTTTGTTTTTTTAGAAATGCAAGCATTTCCTGCTTGTTTTTTTGTACCCGGTTTGAAAAATCAATATAGGTTTGGAGAGATCCGAGCTTCATCTCAACTTCAGAGAGTCTCAAAGATCTTACGGCCTCAGTTTCTTTTGCATGGCTCGCATGACGAACGTAAACGCGGAAGCTGCCTCCATTGACATTGTTAAGTTCTACATCTTCAATAGCAAATCCGGTCTGCCTCAGAATATATTCGATCGACTCTAGAGAATAATACTCCAAGTGCTCTGAGCAAATTGTATCGAAGGAATTGGTTTTCAACATTGTGGGCAGGTAGCTTAGTTCAATGATCCAAAGTCCTTTTTCATCTAAAATTTCAGCTACATCGCGACTGAATTGAACCGGATCTTCCAGATCATAGAACATGGCAATGCTTGTTACGATTTGGGCTTTTTTATCACCCATCTCCTTCTTGTAGGCGCGTGCGCTGAAATAGGTGTTGATATGAAGATCGCAAACTTTAGGGCGAATATTTTTAGCGGGATCGATTCCAATTCTAAAAAAATGATCGGGGTAGGCGCTAAGCAAGGTTCCGTCATTCGAGGCGATATCGACGACGATATCTCCCTTTTTCAATTCTTTGCCTACTCGTTTTAAGGCTTCTTGGACAATAGACTTGAGGGCCAAAGTCATCGATTGATTAACGCCAGACATGTACCAGTATTCTGAATACATGGCATCCGGATCGACGGTATGTCGAAGCTGAACTAGTTTGGATTCTTGATTGATGCAAAGCTTTAAAGGCAAAGGAGCTAAATTTGCGTACTCTCCGGGTTTAGGAAAAGTTGAAAAGGGGAGATTGCCCAAATCCAGAATGTCAACAAGAGGACCGTTAGATACTCGACACGTTTTACGCTCTTTCACTCGAATCATTTGATTCCTCAACCTTTATTTCACTGGAAAATGCTAGCACAAGCCCAGCAAAGATGCTAGAGTGTTTTTTCGATTTCCTCGATGAAAGTCAAGAGATTTCAGTGCGCAGCATCCCTAGAGCAATCTACTTATACAACCCCAAAAAAATTCTTTTTTTTATGCTCCTTTTTCTCCTCGTCTTTCCTAAAGGCGGTGTCAAAATTGGAGATATCCCCCTTACGTGGGGTTATTTGTTAATCGGGATCGTCTCGCTGTTTGCTCTATTTCGAGGATGCTGGGCGATTCAGCGCTCGAGATTAGATGCTCTTATGTGTCTACTCCCATTTCAGATTGTTGCCGGCGCTACCCTGTTCATTTATGGGTGTCAGAACATGGGATGGGTGATCTCTTTTCTCATTTCTTTTTTCTTTCTTCCTTATGTTTTTCTCCTTGTCTTGTCTAAAAATATTGAACAAATGGATTTGAATTTCTTTATAAAGATTTTTAAATTCGGTGTTGCTGTAATTTCTTATTATGGGATTGCTTTGTTTGTTTATAAACAATTCACCGGGCGGTATTTGGAAATTCCTCTCATAACCACGAACTGGGGCGATATGGGGATCCTAGATCATGGCAAATGCAACAGTCGAGGAATCGTGAGCAAGCTCATTTCAACGTACAATAATGGGCAACTATTTGGGATCAGCTTGATCATTCTTCTTCCTTTGTATTGCTATGTACAGAAAAATTCCTGGCATAAGTTGGCCACAAAGATTGCCCTGATATTAACTTTGTCTCGAACAGCATGGATCGGCCTTCTATTCAATGAGTTAGCTTACAGCGTGCTTGTGGCTAAAAACAAACGAAAGGGCCTGTTAAACTTGCTCATTATGTTGTCGCTGCTCGGCGGTGGAGTGATGGCAGTATTGTCTTTTTATGGATTTGATGCTTCTTTTCTTCTCGATGCAAATTTGGGGGGGAGGAGGGCGCAACTTGAGCTTTTGGACAATGCTTCATTTTTACCTCAAAAGCCATTTTCTTATATTGCAGAAATGACCTATTTGGGAGTTCTCGATTCATTTGGGATTATCGGATTAATTGCCTACCTAATCGGATTGGGGGGATCTGTTTTTTTCTACGCGCGGCCAGGTGCGTCTAAAGTGCGAATCTGCTTGATGTTAGGTCTTGTAGATTATCTCTTTATTTCTATTTCTGACGGAGCTATTCACTACATCCCTGTTTTGGCTTTTTATTGGTTTGTCGTTTCTCTTTTGGCAAGAAAAAATCTAGATATAGAAATCACTTCTTGAGGTGTTTGGTGAGGACGCCGGAGAGCTTCATCATGTCGAGAGGCTCTTTAGAGCCGAAGACTTTGGCAAGGGGGGCGTCGGGACGGATCAGGCGCTTGTTTTTGGGGTCTTGGAGATTGTGGGCCTTGATGTATTCCCAAATCTTCTGGGTTGCTTCGGGACGTGAGAGTTCGGTAGCATTGAGGAGGGAGGCGAGCTCGGGAGAAAGTTTATAGGCGCTTTGCGGTTTTGAGGCGCGTTTTTTTTTGACTTTGGGCGCTTTTTCTGATTTCTTGCCGAATTTTCCCCTCTTGGCCTTCTTGATGTAGGCCGTTTTGG
>DATECD010000098.1:0-2696 GCA_035287065.1 Chlamydiales bacterium
TTGTATTATATGGACCAAAGGAAATCGTCACCGAAATGACAAAGAAACTTTCTCTATGGAGGGACAATCATGAATAAAGAACTTTCAGGCAGCGCCAAAAAGATACAGGATTTTTTGATAGACAATGGTTTTTCTTGCGAAGTTAAAGAGCTTCCAGATTCAACAAGGACAGCAGAAGAGGCTGCAAGGGCTATTGGATGTGAAGTTGCGCAGATTGCTAAATCTCTTATCTTTATTGACAAGGCATCGGGCAATCCAGTTCTCGTTATTGCTTCTGGAGCTAACCAAGTCGATATTAAGAAGCTTGAACAGTCTAAAGGACTCCATCTTGTTAAGGCAGATGGTAAGTTTGTGAAAGAGAGAGTCGGGTTTGCCATCGGTGGCGTCCCTCCTGTAGGACACAATGAAAAACTGGTGACGTTCTTAGACCCCACGCTTAAGAACTATGAATGGATATGGGCAGCAGCAGGTACTCCATTTGCTGTCTTTCGATTGAGCTCTCACGAGATACAAAAAATGACGGAAGGTGAGTTTATAGACCTGGCTGCAAAATAAGTATTTGCTTAGATGCGCATGTCCACGTTTTTTTGAGATAGATGAGGAGTATACTTACTGGTTCTACTTCTTATTAGGAGGTACATTTACTTCCCTTCTTCAATCAACTGCTTTGTGAGCTTGCTGAACTTATCTTGATGAAGCGCAAGGATTGACGCGACTTTTTCCTCTGATGCATTTTCAGGTGTTTTCCTTCCGTTGGCAAGGCCATTTAAGTCGGCCATATCCCAACTTTGAGCAAGACGCGCATCGAAGCTTGCCGCATATGCGACAATGGCTTCTTTTAAGCTCTCATCTTGAAATTGTTCGGCAGCTGTTTGCATCGCATGAAGTTTATCCATTTTCAAAACACACTGCTTAGTCCTTTTCTCAATCAAAGGGGCATCGGGAAGATCGAGATGCAAGGCTTTATACTCATACTCAAGATCGATAGCAATTAAGAGGTTTTCCTCAGGAGTTGTCCCAGTTCCTGGGGCCATTTGTCTTAGGTGAGTCACTAGATCAATTGCGTCTTGCTCATTTGCACTACTTATTGGATCTGTTGCTGCAGAAAGAACTTTTTCAATAAAAACATTTTTCTCTTTTGAAGACTTTACAAAGACGAGAAGCTCTTTTTGCTTTTCTTGCTGCAATTTCTTCCCTTGCGTTTCCCATTTTTTTAAATCAGAAGAAAGACCTGGCCGGATAGAACCCAAAAGATCAATTTCCCCAGCGATCAGCGCTTTTTGGTAACGCTCCTCTTCCTCTTGTAAAAATAGATCACACTCCCCCGCTTCATAAGCCTTTCTGACTTCAGCAACAGCTGTCTTCCCTAAAAGCTCTTCGTGACTAGTCATTTGAATAACTGTTTCTTGCTTAACTTTCGGCAAAACCGCATCTTCATCCGCTAAGATTGGGCTTGTCCCCATAGAAAGAACCGCGAGCAAAAGGCTCCATTTTTTCATTATACAACTCAAGTTTATTGAGAATTAGAATACATTAAATTAGAATAAAAATAAAGCATGCGAAATAAAAATTTTAATAGAGATAGTTTAAAGCGACAACTCCTCCTTGAAATACATCGCTATTGCGCCCTGCAACTGAAAACCAAGCCCCCCCGATAATGCCTAAATTACTGCTCCAATTGTATTCAATTGCTGGCGCCATACTAAATTGCGCTGAAGAGGGGCGCCCTAAGGGAGCTGTCTCCCCCGTAGGCAAAATGCCAGAAAAACCAGTGTAGTGGTCAGAGCTCCCCCATTCCCCCACTAAATCGATAGAAAAACACCAATTTTGAGATAAACTAACCTCAGCAGATGTAAGGAAGGTGATGATTTGACCTGGGAAAAGACGGGCATTTGCTCCATATCCACCCCCATATACATTAAATCCTGTCACTCGAACTGGAGCGAGAAGGTCATAATTCAAAATAACTCTATACTGAAGATAATGCCCTTTGCCGAGGTAATGGACATTTCCAAGGACAATTGCAATATTTGTTTGCCAAGAACCTAAACCCCCGATCTCTGTCCGATGGTCATGAGGATTTAAATTGCGGTATTTCCCAAGAGGGATGATCTCTGTAACCATAAATTTGACATTTGGAGCCCACCCCCCCACGTCTGCATAATAGAGTTGCAAATCGACATAAAATGGGAGATCCCCTACTGCCCAGTGTCCTTTGTCTTGGCAATGATTCCAAATAAGAGTCGGAAAAATTTGCATATCTAATCTTGGCGCAACACCTGCTTGAATCAGTGTAGCAAAGGAATTGACCCAAAATGTGGGAATAGATTTACTTTCCCAATCATCATTATACACCCCCGTATTGGCAATTGCAAAAAGATAGGGTTCAAAATCCATATGCCCTACCGGAAGTACAAGCGGAGAAAAACTTAAAAGACTCCCTGTAAACCAGGGAGGTGCAACTTCAGAAACCCACTCCTTAAATCGGACATCCTCTCTAGCGATGAGCGAAAGAGCAACACAGAGGAAAAAATAGCGAAATAGCGAATATACCCTCATCTCTAAAATGTATATATATTCAGAGAAATTCTCGTGAAATCATTTTTCGTTTATGAACCACAGAGAGAGTTTCGCTTATGAACCACAGAGATAGATACCACAGAGAGAGAAATTAAGCATCTATCTCTGTGGTGTAT
>DATECD010000099.1:0-5547 GCA_035287065.1 Chlamydiales bacterium
CTTCCTCTCGCACTAAACAATAAAAAATCTAAAAACTAAAATTCAGACTTTTCAAAAACAATTTAATTTCCTGTGCTTTGTCGGGGTGAATCTTTCTTTATATGGGAGGGATTCGGTAGAATGGGTAGATTAGTAGAGGAATGTAGATGTCAAGCATCGCAATCGTGGGGTTGCAGTGGGGGGATGAGGGGAAGGGAAAGGTCATTGACCTTTTGTCTGAACGCGCCCAACACATAGTGAGAGCTCAAGGGGGAAATAATGCCGGTCATACGGTTATTGTTGCGGGAAAAGAGTACCGCTTCCACTTAGTCCCGTCTGGAATTTTGTACCCCCATACGAAATGCTATATCGGAGGAGGAACGGTTGTCGATTTGCCCTCCCTTCTCGGTGAATTTGAGACTTTGAGAAAGCATGGCGTCCCATTTGAAGGGAGGCTCTTTCTTTCCCTCTATGCGCATCTCGTTTTCCCATGGCATCGACTTTTGGATAAGTTAGCTGAGGCTGCAAAGGGAAAAGAGGCAGTTGGAACAACGGGGCGCGGTATTGGGCCTTGCTATGTCGATCGAGTCAATCGGTTAGGAATTCGGGTAGCTGATCTTCTCGATGAAAAAGAATTCACAAGAAAGTTGCAGATCGCTTTGGAAGGGAAAAATAGAGAATTAGAGAAGATGTATGGGCATGCCCCGTTAGAATTTGATCCGATTTATGAAGAGTACCTAGGATATGCGAAAAACATCCGGGAGTTTGCTGCGCCTGTGGAGGAGATGGTGGCAAGTGCATTGAAAAAGGAAGACCGCATCCTTTTTGAAGGGGCTCAAGGGACATTTCTCGATGTGGGATTTGGCACTTACCCATTTGTCACCTCTTCTTGTACTTTGTCAGGTGGGCTTGCAATGGGCGCGGGAGTTGGGCCTTCTGCGATTAAACAAACAATTGGCATAGCAAAAGCCTATACGACTCGCGTTGGCAATGGCCCTATGCCGACTGAAATGAATCAAGAAGAGCTTTCTAGGTTCAGAAGTCATGATGTAGCAAGAGAAATTGGGACGACAACGGGGAGGAAAAGGCGCATTGGATGGTTGGACACTTGCTTGCTTCGACAAGCGATTCGACTGAATGGCGTACACTCTTTAGCTTTGATGAAGCTCGATGTATTAGACAATTTAGATGAGATCCGCATTTGTACAGGGTATAAAGGATTTTCTCACTTTCCAGTAACGGACGCAGAATGGCATTCGATTAAGCCGATTTATGAAGTGCATCCTGGATGGAAAGAGCCGACTCACGGTGTAGAAATTTATGGCGATTTGCCGCCTAACGCAAAAGCGTACGTTCGGAGAGTTGAAGAGCTTTGTGGAGTTCCGGTAGCATTGATTTCTGTAGGGCCAGAAAGGGAAAAAACTCTTTGGTTGGATCGGTTTTTTGAATGAGCGCATCTTTAGATTCACATCACAGCTATTTTTCACCCTCAGAACTTGTGAATGTCAACCCTTTCCAGCTCCCTAAACACATCGCTTTGATTATGGATGGCAATAGAAGATGGGCTTTAGAAAAAGGGGTCCCTTCAGTGATGGGTCATTGGGAGGGGGCAGAGGTATTGATCAATATCGTTCGCGCGGCTTCCGAGCTAGGCGTTCAGACTGTGACTGCCTACTCATTTTCTACAGAAAACTGGAATAGGCCTGATCATGAGATCGATGCCCTTATGGAGATTTTTGAAGTCTATTTGCGCGGAAAAAAAGATTTAATGATCAAAGAGGGGATTTGTTTGGGGATGATTGGCGATTTAAGCAAATTGCCAGAAGCTGTTCAGGAAGCCTATTTAGAGGCAAAAGAGGCGACAGCGAAATGTCAAAAGATCAATTTGGTTCTTGCTCTCAATTATGGGGCAAGAGATGAGATCCGCCGGGCGCTTTGCAAAATTCTTAAAAATAGGGAAGATTCCCCATTTCCTATCGAAGAGTTAACAGAGGATTTCATTGCAGAGCATCTCGATACGAAGAGGTGGGGGGATCCTGATCTTCTGATTCGCACAAGTGGAGAACTTCGGGTGAGTAATTTTCTCCTTTGGCAGCTTTCTTATGCGGAGATTTATGTAACAGAGAAACTTTGGCCCGACTTTTCATCGAAAGATTTACTTGAAGCAATGATCAATTACCAAAAAAGAGATCGAAGGTTAGGGAGGAGGTAAGATGAGTAAGAATTGGATAGATTTTGGCAAAAGAACTCTTGCGTCATTGATCTCAGTATCCATTGTACTTCTCCTATTAATTTTTGCTTTTCAGCCATGGCTTTCTTGGGTTCTTTATTTAGTCATTGCAACTCTTGCAGGGGTAGCTATTTGGGAATACTCCCGATTTGTTAAAGATAAGGGGGGAGAACTCTCCTTTCCTCTCCTTTTATTTGTGACAGCTCTTCTCCTTTTTGCTTTTTTTACTCAAAGTTTTTCCCCTCTATTTCCTTTGATTTTAGGAACGCTTCTTATAGGGATGTTTCATTTTCAAGAAAAAAGGGGAGCTATTTTAGACCTTGCCTGTTCATGGTTTGCCCTTTTTTATATTGCTGTCCCTTTAGGGATGATGCTTGCCATTCTCTACTATGCTCCAGAAGGGGCGGGGCAGTGGTGGCTTGCCTACTTGCTCGCTGTGACAAAGATGACAGATGTGGGGGCGTATTTGGGGGGGAAGCTCTTTGGAGAAAGAAAGCTTGCCCCTGTGATTAGCCCTGGGAAAACAGTAGAGGGCGCAGTGTGTGGGCTTTTCTTTACTTTAGGAACAAGTTTTCTTTTCTTTGCATTTTCGCCACTTCATCTGGGCAGTCTTGAGTGGATTGTTTTCGGTATTATTTTTAGTTTCGTGAGTCTTTTTGGCGATCTTTTTGAGTCGCTTTTAAAGCGAGATGCGCATCGAAAAGATAGCAATTCTCTCCCAGGTTTTGGGGGAGCGCTTGACCTTCTTGATTCTCTTCTTTGCACGACCCCAATTCTTTACCTTTATCTTTTGAGGTAATGGCAAATTGATGATTATTGCAATTGATGGCCCATCGGGCACAGGGAAATCGACGATCGCGAAAAAAATTGCAAAAGAGTTGGGTTTTGTTTTTTTTGATACAGGGTCTACCTATCGCTCACTTGCTTGGTGGCTCCAAAAAGAGGGGGTCGATCCTGCAGATGAGGCAGGTATTGCAAAACGGCTTCCCGATTTTCAGTATGAGAGCGTACAGGAAGAAAATGGGGATAAGCGCTACTTAGTGCAAGGCGAAGATGTAACAGAGGCGATTCGGAGTCCTGGGATTTCGGCGCTTGCCTCTCAAATTGCAACGCAAGCAGCTATTCGACAAGCGATGACAGAGATCCAGAGAAATTTTGGGAAAAAAGGAAATGCTGTTTTTGAAGGGCGCGACATGGGGACTGTTGTGTTTCCCAATGCGGAACTTAAAATTTTTCTTACGGCAAAACCTGAAGTAAGGGCGCGTCGTCGCTATGATGAACTTCTTCTGAAGTTTCCCGAGATTGCCGATTCTCTTCGCTTTGATCAGATTTTACAAGAAATAGAAGCAAGAGATCACAATGATACAACGCGTGAAATTTCACCATTAAAGCAAGCGCCCGATGCGATTTTAGTCGACACATCAGATCTCACAATTGATCAGGTGACAAGAAAGATTTTGCAGCTTGCGGCAAAAAAACAAAAATACTCTTTGATGCATTTGCCTTATAAGATCTGCTATTCGATTGCGCGCGCATTTCTCAAACTCTTTTTCCGATTGAAAATCTACGGCATAGAACATTTTCAGCCAGGAGCTGGGATTTTAGCTGCAAATCACACTTCCTACTATGATCCACCTGTCCTTTCAACTTCATGTCCCGAAGAGGTCTTTTTTTTAGCGAAAGCCTCTCTATTTCGCGTTCCTCTTCTCGGGAAGTTGATTCGCCTTCTCAATGCTCGTCCGGTATCTGGAAGCTCAACAGATGCAGCGACATTTAAAGAGATCATTTCCCTTCTTCAGTCGGGAAAGAAGGTGATCCTTTTCCCAGAAGGGACCAGGTCGTCAGATGGGGAATTACAACCTTTAGAAAGAGGCCTTAGTTTTATCGCTCATAAAGCAGGTTGCCTGATTTTTCCCGTTTATATTGAGGGGACTTTTGCTGCTTGGTCAATTAAAAGGAAGTTTCCAAAACTACACGGAAGAATTTCTGTTGTTTTTGGCTCTCCCATCGATTGGAGGGCAATCGAGGGTCTTGAGAAGCGGGAACTTGAAAAAGAGCTGACAAAAAGAACTGCTAAAAGCTTATCCGATCTGAAAGAGTGGCTAAAGAGCGGCGCGCAAGGGCTACCGCCTTAAGGAATTATTAAGAATATATGATATTTTTAACGAGAGCGTCTGCGTCGGTAATGAATCCATCCAAATAAATTCTTGCTTTTGATAGTCTACCCCCCTTGTCATTATTATTTAACGCAAAGACGCAAAGGCGCAAAGTATGGAAAACGAGTTTGCACATAAGATTATTGGGGCTGCTATTGAAGTTCACCGTATTATGGGGGGGCCTGGGTTGTTGGAAAGTATTTATGAAAGTTGTTTATGTTATGAACTAACTCAGTGTGGATTACCAGTTCAACAAAATGTCATTGTTCCAGTAAAATATAAAAATGTGGCTGTGAGAGATCCATTATTTCTTGATATTCTTGTAGGCAAAAAGGTTATTGTTGAGGTAAAAGCCACTGAAAAAGAACACACTGTCCATCAGGCGCAACTTCTAACTTACTTGCGCTTAACAGGCTTAAAACTTGGTCTCTTGATTAATTTTGGTCAAGAGTATGTAAAAAATGGCATCCATAGGGTCGTCAATGGATTATAATCTTTGCGCCTTTGCGTCTTTGCGTGAAATAATGATAACAAGGGAAGAGTAAATTTATGTCTACTTTAGTAAGTGGTGGTCAAAATTATTTGAATGCAAATAGTGTAACATCGATGTTCATTAGATCTGAACATGCAAGAGAAAGAACTGAAGTTGCATTGCGAAATTTTGGAAATGCAGTAGTTAATTTTGAAAATCACTTAAACGCACGTCGAATACCTGCCAAAACATCTACCGTTACAGGAGTTGTGAGTCATGGTATTCTGACGTCCTGTGCGCTTCTTGGCTCCACTTATTTTTTTACAAGCACCTTGCCGTTGGAACTATCTTTAGTGATGGGAGGGGTTGTAGCTGGTGTTCTTTCGGGGATTGCTGCTGTTGGCATTTGTTATGTGCAAGGGTATCTCCGCACATTTATAGATCGGCCAATGACGCAAGAAACAGACTCTTATCATCGAGAACTAAATCGCGTTGCTCTAAAGTGCATGTATGATGGTGCATGCATGATATATTGTGGATTAGTAGCGTCAATAGTACCATTTTTTTCTACGCACGCGCTTGCAGTCGCGGTTTTTAGCGTATTTTGTTGCGGTGCAGCTACTGAAGTATACTTAAATCGTGGGATAGGGTGAAGTTTGCGGCCAAGAGGAGTTGAACCTCCACCGAGTTGCCTAGACTAGAACCTGAAT
>DATECD010000100.1:0-13161 GCA_035287065.1 Chlamydiales bacterium
AGCAGAAAGAGCTGCGGCTCTCGGGGGCTCCTCCTGATTGCTGCTAGGATTATTCCTATTTGACGCAATAGAAGAAGGGTGTGGGGAAGAGGGTGGAATACGATTCATTTTTGTCCCTGTTTTGTTGATATAATATTACAAAGAAAATTTTATTTACTTAGTTGTATTTAAATATTATTCATAATATTGAAATTTGTAAAAACTAAAATAATTTAATTACACAGATAAAAACGGAAACATCGCGCGATAAAATAAAGTTGTTTATACCGAAACAACTTGAAGAATCGGGAATCCGGCAAGGAGGCTCCCCGAAATTTTTTTCTGGAGCGAGAGAACATTGTCGAGAGACAAGGCTTGAGTGAAGAAAAGAATTTCGGGGAAAAGCTGACGCCGCCGGAAACCGATTCTTCATGTTGTTTCGGTATATGCTGAGGGGCTTTCTTCCGGGCGCATGAGGGGGAAGAAGAGGATGTCGCGGATGGAGTCTGCGCTTGTAAAGAGCATGACGAGGCGGTCAATACCGATCCCGACACCTGCTGTTGGGGGCATCCCTTGGCAGATTGCTTCGATGAACTCTTCGTCGAGAGGAGAGGCTTCTAGATCCCCTTTCTCTTTTTTCTTTGCTTGTTCAACAAGGAGTTCCCTTTGGAGTTCTGGATCATTTAATTCGGTATAGGAGTTGCAGAGTTCGCGGGAGAGGATGAAGCTCTCAAAGCGCTCGACGAGCCCCTCTTTTCGAAGAATAGGGTCTCGATGGGGTTTACAAAGGGGAGTTGTTTCAATGGGGTGATCGATGATGTGGTGGGGCTGGATGAGCGATTTTTCAGCGAGTTCTTCAAAACACATTGCGATGAGAGTGCCACGGGGAGCCTCTTTGATTTTTTTGGCGTCGAGTCCCCCTTTATCTAAAAGGAGTTTGCGGAAGGTTTCATCGCTTGTAGCGTCGACATCGATGTGCGCGTAGGTGAGGATTGCCTCTTTCATCGTCATCCGCTTCCAAGGGGTTTTGAGATCGATTACAATGGAGCTCCCCTCTTCTTCTGAAGTCACTGAAATTTTGGTGTCTCCAAAAAGTTCAAGAGCAATGGATTCATAGAGATTTTCGACAAAGACCATCATTTTTTGATAGTCCCATCCAGCTGCGTAGGCCTCAAGCATTGTGAATTCGGGATTGTGTGTTTTGTCGATCCCTTCATTGCGGAAGTTTTTGCCGATTTCATAGATTTTTTCCATCCCGCCAACCATCAACTTTTTCAAGGAGGGCTCAATGGCGATGCGCAAGAACATGTCCTGATGGAGCGCTTCAAGGTGTGTGGTAAAAGGGCAAGCTGCAGCGCCGCCATAGACGTTTTGGAGGATAGGGGTTTCCACCTCTTCAAATCCTGCCTCTTCAAAGTAGTGGCGGATGGATAAGAGGATGCGTGAGCGCATACGGAATTTTTGCATTGATGTGGGATGAGTGATGAGGTCAAGCCACCTTTTTCGGTAGCATACGCCTTTGTCAGCAAGCCCGCTATGCTTATCGGGAAGGGGGAGAAGCGATTTGCAAAGGAGCGTCACTTTTTTTGCAAAGAGCGTCAGTTCCCCTTTTTGTGTTCGAAAAAGGTTCCCTTCAACGCCGATGATATCGCCTAAATCAAGTTTTTTTTCGATGAACTTGTAGTGAGAAACTTCTTCAGTTGGCTTAAGACCCACGACCTCTGTGAGGTCGCGGTTGAAAAGGATTTGGATTCTCCCCGTCTCATCTTGGATGTGGGCAAAGCTATTTTTTCCCATTGAGCGGAAAAGGACAAGTCTCCCTGAGACAGCAAGCTGCTGAGTTGCACCAGCTGCTGCATCGTCGTAATGGGCGATCTCTTTTCCTTCCGTCTCCAATGCGATTTGGGAGGTTTTTTTTATGGGGATGTAGAGAGGGGGATAGGGATCGATCCCAAGCTCGCGAATCTCTTTGAGCTTGCGACTCCTATTTTGAAATTCTTTTGTTTGATGATAAGAAGGTACTGTCATTGTTGTCATTCAAGTCTCCCAAGACCTTTTTCGCGGCTTTTTTCGAAGGCATAACGGAATAAAAGAAGAGAAAGGGTGAGGTAGAGGGCATCGAGCCCAAGGCTCATCGCATAATAAGAGAGAGGGAAAGAGTTGCCAGCTAGAATCGCTCTCATCCCTTCAAAGATGTATGTTGTCGGCAAGCACCATGAGATCACTTGCGCCCATTCAGGTAGGACATGTACGGGGTAGAAAACGCCGCTGAATGGAGCAAAAAGAAATCCGATCATCCAGGCAAACATTTCCACTTTTTGGCCCCAATAGATGATGATGCTCGATGCGAGAAAGCTCAACGTCCAGCCAAAAATGATGAGCGCTGCTGCAAAGGGGAGGAAGGCCCAGCCGACTACAAAGACATTGAGCGCATAGAGGCAATAGACGATAAATCCCCCAAAGGCGATCGTGACACAGAGCTTCATCAGACTTAAAAGGAGCATCCCTGCAATCCACTCAGACATTTTCAATGGTGTGGAGAAGAGATTGATTAAGTTGCGGTGCCAAAATTCTTGAAGAAGACTCACTGAGATATCGACTGATCCGCGCCAGCAGATCTGCCAAAAAATCAGTCCTGTGAGAAGGATAAGGGGGAGTCCGGCAGAGACGTTGTAGCTTTGGATCCAAACGGAGGTAAGCCCCCAGAGTAGGATATCGACAAGGGGCCAATAGAATAGGTCAGAGAGCTGGGCGATCCCTTTTTTTAGTACATAGAAGTAGCGGAAAAAAACGCCTAAGACTCGGTTTATATTCATCGCTTTTTCCCCGCGAGTTGGAGGAAGTAATCTTCAAGGGACGGTTCTTTGATTTGGATACTGATGTAGGAGATTTTTTCTTCTGTAAGACTTTGCAGGAAAAGGGGGATCTCTTTTTCAGGGAGAGAAAATTGGATATTTTGCTTTTCTGAAACGTAAGGGATCTTTTTTCTATCTGCAAGCGCGATCATTTTTTCCATCCCCTCAATGATCGTCAAGCGGAGTTGATGGCCAGAGACACTTTTTGCTAAGACAGAGGGGAGGTCATTGGCCATGATCTTCCCTTTTTTTAAGAAGATCGTCCGGTCGCAAATTTCAGCAACTTCTCCCATTTTGTGGGAAGTAAAAAGGATTGAGACCCCTTTTTTTGCCCTCTCTTCTAAGAGAAAGTTGCAGACCTCAACAGAGATTTCAGGGTCAAGTGATGCAGTTGGCTCATCGAGAAGGACAATTTTGGGTTCAATGAAAAACGCTTTTACGATCATAAGACGCGTCACTTGTCCTGCTGAAAGTGAAGAAACTGGCCGATTTTTTGCCTCTGCAATGCCGAAGCGTTCGAGCAAGGTGAGCGCTTTTTTCTTCCACTCTTTGACTTCATAAAACCAGGCAAAGCATCGCAAGTTTTCCATAATCGTTAGGACGTGGGGAAGGCTTGTATAGGTACTTGCAAAAGAGACTTTTTTCAAAATCTCAGATCGATGAGTCGTAAAAGATTTTTGAAAATAGGAGATAGTTCCCGATGTTGGACTTAAGGTGCCTAAGAGCATCTGAATGGTAGTTGTTTTGCCAGATCCATTTGGCCCTAAAAGACCCAAGATCTCCCCCTCTTTTAAATCAAAGGAGATTGAGTCGACTGCTGTGTAGGGATTTTTCTTTCCGTACACCTTTTTTAAATGTTCAACAGTCAAGACGGGATGCATAACGGTTAATACTAACAGAAAGGATCATTTTTTGATGAGAGAGAGGTCGGTTGTAAATTCATGACCCTTATCGCTGAAGTTATAAGAGAGGAGAAATTTTAGCCGGGAACTGATTTTAGTAGTCAGGTCAATTTTCCATTTTTGGTAGGGGGCTTCATAGAGACGGTGGAAGCCTCCTTGCGCGCTTAAGGAGAGTTCCCAGAAGGGGGGGATCCTTAAAAAGAGGCTGCCGAGAAGTGCGATGCGCTGATCAGAGAGGGGAGAAGAGAGAAGCTCGGTTTCTTTCCTTGTTTGATTGAGAAAGAAATTTTCTGGATCGGCCTTTCTCCACTCGTAGGGGGAGCGGTAACGCGCCTCAAAAGTGAGAGCGACATCTCGATTTACAGTCCATTTGCAAAGGGCGTTGGCGTGGTTGAATAGAGCGTGGGCGACATTCCAGGAGCTTTCAAAAGAGAGGTAGAGCGAAGGGAGATTTGAGGCTAAAGCCAAAGAGAGACTTGGGGTAAATTGGGGAAGAAGAGTGTGGGCAAAAAGATCTGTTGAAAGAAGGGGGGAACTTGGCTCTTCAAGAGAGAAGAAAAGATTTCTGAAACCTACCTTTGCCTCTTTGATATCGCTATAACTATCATTGATAGAGAAGATATAACGCTCATCGGGTGAGGCGCCAGAAGTTGTCACTGCAGAAAATGAGGCGTAAGGTTGCAAGCGGTGCAAAGTATCGTTGTAAGCACGATGACCCTCTAAGGAAAGATCGAGTCCATAGAGGCCAAATCCGAAGGCTTTTGCTTGATCAGAGGGGCTATTTGTGCTTAAAGATCCAACTGCGCCAATAAAAGGGGTCAAGGTGCATGGGCCGATTTGGGTGGGTCGATAAAATTTTTGTTCGACCTCACATTTCCCAGCTTTTGGTTCAGAAAAATGAGGAGAAGAGAAGCGGAGGTAGGAAGCCTTGATTTCAGAAAGGGAGAGGATGCCTGTTGATCCGATGGGTCTTGGGAGAAAATGGAGAGAAAGGGAAGGGAGCGCTTCTTTCATTGAGTCAAACGAGTTGATGCGTGGGCGCGCTTTTACATTGAAAAGGGCGTAGGGCTCGTGATGGGAGAGCCAAAAAGAGGCTTCTCCTGCAGGATTGCCAATGAAGTCATCTCCCAAAGTGCTTGCTGCAATCTCTTGATCGCCTGACTTATCCCAAGTGAGCGCACTTTTTGTTTTCTCATTTTCGCTATTCCAAAGATATTCCCCTTTCAGACGGTAGTGGAGCACTTTTGTATTGAGGATATCTGTGCCTAGAAAATTTTGAGAGGCCCACTTCGATCGTCCATTTGGATGGGTATACTCTGCCTCAAGTGCACTTTCTACATCAGAGGACCATTTGTATTCTAATCTACTGAAAAGAGAGAAGTTCTCCAATAAATAGAGGGGATAGCGCATGGAGAAAGTGGGACCTCCCGAAAGATCGAAGTTGAAGGTGGTGCGGACTTCTGATTCATTTGCATGTTTTGGGAAATTCCACTTGACGGAGGGGAGCCAAAGTGTGGGCACTTGAAAAAGGCGGAGTGACACATTTTGCAAAGAGGCAGATTCGTTTTGCAGGCCGTGAACTTTTTCTGCCTGAAGGTCCCAACTACTATTTCGGTTCGGAGAATTGGTGAGCGTTCCATTTTCAATTTCGTAGGTGCCATCTGGATGGAAGTAAACCTTCTCTCCGCCTAGATATAAGTCAGAAGATCCCGTTTTCCCTTCGTAGAGAATCCCCTCATTGGAAGCGAGGTTATATTCGATCCTCTTTCCGATAAAAGCGCGCCCTTGGTACTCAACCATGAGATCTCCTTCCGCTGTGATCTCATGAACCTCATCTTCCCCTTTTTTCGTGTAAGCGATGGACTTCGCTTGAATCCGAAGATCTTTTCCCCGAATCACCCCCCCCTCATTTGTGGAAAAAGTTCCATCTTCAAAGCTTGGATTGCGCAAATCGACGACAAGATCACTTGCAAACAGTGGAAAAAGAAAAAAAGAGAGGAAAGAGAGGATATGTTTACGCTGTCTAAGAGGGAGTGATGCGGTGTATCTCATAAAAAATTTATCGGTATCTATCCCTAAATAAGGCTCACATAATCTTCTAAAAACTCAGCTGTCTTGGCGAGTTCGCTTTTTCTGAGAATGTCTAAGTATTCTTCTGCTGTTTTGGCTGGGCGTTTCAGAGATAGTCTTATTCGCTTCACAGCAGCTAAAAACACACTTTGTTGTAAATCGCTCTGATTGAGGAAAAATGTATCAGGATGTTGCACTTCAATGCCAAAAGAATCGAGATAGTCTCTTGGGAAATCTCTCATATTATAGGTCACGATCATTTGCGCATGTGCTTTGATAGCAGCTGCCAATACATGACAATCATCGGAATCGGGAAGAGTTAAAGTTTTGGCAATGTTCTCATATCCTTCAATGAGGCAATCTTCAATCGACTCATTGATGAGTTGACGGGTGTGTTCAAGTTTTTCTTTTGAGATGTCTGGCCTGTTGCAAGTCAAGCTACCAATCCACTCGTCGTGAATTTTGTTTGTCCATTTTGCTCGATAGAGCTCAGCGATTGCCAGCTCAATCACAAGATCGCGGACCGGAGCCTGGTACAATACGCAGGCATCAAAGAGAACGATAAAACCGGAAAACATTAATATCCAGTGTCTAGATCCTGAGCTTCTTCAGTCAGTTTTGTGCGGATCTTATGACTTTTATTTTTGGACCGTTCTTTATATCCAATAAGGTCTTTGAATAAAACCCTTCTATGCCTTCCCACTTTACGGAAATGGATTTTCCCCTTTTCAAGCAGTTGAATCAAAAAGGGGCGAGAAACATTCAAAAAATCTGCAGCCTCTTGAGTTGTTAATTCTGCATGATAAGGTACAATCGTGACGGCATTGCCATTGGCAATTTGAACAAGAGTTCGAAAGATAAGATCGACAACCATAGGGGTTAAGGTGAACTTAATGGCCCCTTGTCGATTTGGTTTCTTAAGAGTAAAATAATAATCCTTACGGCTATCTTCTGAAAAGAATTTGCCCATAGAAGCGATTGCTTCTTCTGCTAATGCAATGTCTTTTGCTTTTGGCAGAACGGGCTCCTTCTTCTTGGATAATATAGTCATTTTTCCTCCATGACCTTAACTGGATTATATCTGGTTATTCGAAATAATCGCAAAAGAAGCTTTCGAGAAGATGGGCAACTTCAAGGGGCTTTTCAAGATGGACGGCATGTGAGGCGCCTTGAACAATTGCGGTCTGAAGATGTGGGTTCATGTGTTTAAGTTTTTCAGCAATGCCTCGATATTTCATGTCTTTTTCCCCTGCGATATAGAGAACGGGGACGGAGCAGTTGGAGAGAAAGTCCCAAAGTGGGTGCTGCTTTAAGATGCTGAACTTTAGAAAAGAGTGACGGATCTCCTCTTTTGTAAGAGTAAAACGGTGAGGGGGAATGCATTGCAATTTTGAGAAGAGAGGCTGCGCGTACCATTTTTTTAGGAAGGTATCCACTGACTCTTGATCGAGTATCGAGAGCCAATTATTTTCAAAAGTACGCCTGGCACTTTTTTCTTCTTCGGTAATGAGTCCTGGATGCGCGGCGATAAGAACAAGAGCAGAGGGTCGGACTCTCCCTTTTGCAAGTTGATCGAGCGCAATTCTTCCTCCCATCGAATAGCCAACGACAAAATCGGTTGAAAATTCAGAAGAGAACCTGCAATTCCAAGGCGTTTGAAAGGATTGGATCACTTCATTCCAATCGAGAGGACTTCCTAAAAACCCCTCTAAAAAAGAGATGCTTTTCACTCTGTTGCCTTCATCAAAAGGCCCATGAGGGCGTAACGATTGGCTGGGTTACTGTATTGGATTGCCTCAAGGAGAAAGTTGATGCTTTTTTCATCTCTTTGGTTGGCAACGGAGAGAAAGGATTCAATGAGAAGATGTGAGGTCTCGTCGGGTGTAAGGGAGTAATCTGCTTGTTCAAGACGAAATTTCCAAGGAAGAAGGGGGCGGAACCGGATTAAGTCTTCCCCTTTTTGTCGCATGATCCAGTGAGTGACTTGCTCTTCATATGGTCCTTCTTCTTTGAGGCGGTAAAGAGAGAGATTGCAGTAATCGCGGATGAGGGGAGAGGTGAGTTTTTGCGTCCCTTGTTTAAGAAGAGCGATCGCCTCGTCTGTGCGCAGGTTTTCTAGAAGGGCGATGAGTGTTGGGATGAGGTCATGTTGCTGTTTTTGGATGATCAGGCGCGCTAAGAGAAGAAAGGAGCTGGGAGGTAAGTGGATCGCTTCTCTTAGGAAATGTTCTCGCATTGCAGTGGAAAGACTTGCATTGACGGATGGGTCGTTTGTGCGTAAGTCAGCAGAAGTTGCAGCTCGGATGGAGACAAGAGTTCTTCCCACGGAAGCAAAAGGGAAAAAAGCGAGATTTCTTGAATCATCGATTAAGATTTCAGCAAGACCACTTAAGGCTCGAGAATCCCTTCTTTGTAAAAGAGCAAGTGTTGCATTAACTCTTACTTGGAGATCTTCTGATTTACTTAAAAGAAAAAGGAGATCTTCACTTCCTTCCACTTCTCCCAATGCGTAAATTGCAAAGAGATTTTCTTTTTTCGCAAGTTCAAAGAGGATCTGGACTGTAGAGCGCTCTCCTAAGCGAAATAGCGCTAATGAGGCAGCAAGTCGAACGGATGGAATGGGCGAGGTAGCCAATTTTTTTAGTTTCGGAAGAGAGGCGCTATCTTTTAATACGCCTACTGCAAAGGCTGCAGCTTCAAGTTCAGCAACTTGTGAGTGCGTCAGGCGTTTGCGAAGCGTGGGGAGAAAATCGTCTCTTCCCGCTCTTGCAACATTCAATATCGTTTCGACGCGAACCTGAAAGTCGGGGTCTTCAATGAGTCTTTTGATTGCTTGTGTTGCATCGCTTGTTCCGAGGAGGACAAAAAAAGAGGGGAAATAGGGTTTAAACATGGGGGGAAGGCGAAACATCAGCCCCTCGATTTGCCCCATTGCAAGGGGGTGCTTCCTTTGTGCCATATAGAAAGCTGCTTCCATCCGGGTAGAGAGAAAGTCGGATCCCATTGCGATGTTTAATAGATCTGAGGTCTTATCTTCTTCAAATTGAGAGATAAAGTGCAAGGCGAGGAGTTGAATGTTTGGATCTTGTTGATAAAGACCTGATTCTAAAATATCTAATGCGTTACTTGAGCCTGAAAGTCCAGCGCCAAAAAGGGTCATGAGATACGTCTGAGGATCTGGATCTTGAATCCCTTTAGAAAGGAGGATAATTCCCATCTGTTGCAGAGCTTCAAAATCCTGGTGTCCTGTGAGATGCGTATACTCCCGATACCGATTGATCGCCTCTTCTACCTTGTTTTGCTGCATCAAGTAGAGGGCATGGAGCTTGACCTCCTCGCTTTTCTCAAGTGCAGATGCACTCACGAGGAGGGAAAAGAGGCTAAAAAAGAGGAGCTGCCGCATAAAACTTGTAATATACAACGAAACAGCAAAAAGCAACTAGGGAGTGGCGTGCAATAATTTACTCAGTACGCTTCTTAGCTTTCTTAACTGGAATGGGAGCGAGTCGGACTGTTAGGTCGATCCAGATAGGGGAACTCCAGGCGATGTGGCCATCTTTTTGTACGGCTCTTAAATAGTAGTAGACGAAGGGGGAGCGCTCAGAATTGGGCTCGAGGGCAATTTGGCTTAAAAGATCGGAGTCATCGATTTCAAATTCAGTTGCATCATTTGTAATGGGAAGGGATTTAAAGGGTTTGCCGTTTCTAATGAGAAGTACTTCAGAAAAAGCTTCGGTCCCGATGCAAAAGCCTGTAATGTGGCGATTGTATTCAAGGCCAGGACGGCTCTTTGTATCGATTTCAGAACCCATTGGGAATCCAGCTATGTAAAGACCGACGACGATTTTTTGGCCTGTTGTTGCATAGCACGAGCGGTTTTGCATCGCTTCAAGTAAAGAGGAGCGGGAGTGCTCTTTTGCTAAGATTGCTGTAAGACCTGGCGTGTATTGAGTCTGGTCAGCTTGGAAAAGTCCTTGGTAACAACCGCGATCATCGAATCCTCCTGCAACAAAACCGAATCGGCACCCCCGATTTAATGCTTGAGTAATTGAGCCATCTACGATTTCAGTTGCGCCCTCTTTTTTCCCATCAATGGGACGGAGGTTCCCCTCTTTTCGGGAGGCTTCTGATGAGCCCCAAGCATTATAGATCTCCACAACGCGCTCAAATTCGGGATTGAAATCGGCAAAATTGTAGGCGCTGCGACTCCCCATTGTGAAGCTTGGGATTGCAATCATCTCTTTTGGATTGCTTGTTTTGAAGATCTTTTTCAAAGAATTGCTCTTTGTGTCGTCTTTTCTTAAAATAGGTTTCCCATCTTTTCCATAGAGAAAATGGCGAAGACCTTCCTCTTTTTCTTCACCCAACCACTGGAATCCCATCATGGCGACAAAGCGCTCATCTTCATTGAACTCAGCTATTTGCTGCGATGTTGTTTTCCAAAGATCTCCTGTTGTCTCCTTTTCGCTATCAAAGCAAGAGGTTGCAAAGAATTGAAGCCCTCGGTCATCTCGGACGTGGCGAAGAAGGGACTCAATGCTCTCTGTACTGTCAAATCGATCCGATTCGCCGTGGAGTAAGCCCCAATACAGGCTAAAAAGCCCTTCGGGAAGGCACTTAATTGGCGGAGAGAGAAAAAGTTCATTCGATTGCAAATTTTTCAACTGGATTCGATAGACGCCAGGCTCATTGAAATAGAGATTGGGCAAGGCGATGAATCCTGTTTCAGGAACAAAGAGTTTCCAATTTAGGTTTTCTCTTAAATGTTGATAAGAGAGGTCGATGAGCGTCCCTTCAGGTGCATTGCAGGTGAGATTTCCGTAGATGTCTTCAAAGCGGACGATGATGTCAAATCGTTTATTTCGATTCACAAGGGAAGGGGCAATCACGCGGAGATTTGTGAGTCGATTTCCTCTCACGTCGATGTAAAAAGTCTCTGGTTCTTTGTAATCTCCTTTCCCTTTGGGATCGATGAAGAGTTGAAAGGGCCGTTTTCTCTGCACGATCTTTTGACAAACAGTCCCTTTTTTGGGGTCTCGATCAGGAGATCCAATCCAGATAAAAAAACTTTCTCCCGATTTCATTTCATTGGGAAGGGTGAATTCGAATGAGGTGGTGAGATTTTGTGGGTGGCGAATCAAGGTTGCTGTGACGCCTTGAGAACTTGGCGTTTCAAGCCAAATCCGGTTTGTCGTTGCTTTTTGTTCGATCTGGGGAATCTGCCAATCCGTTGGCCTTCCGCGGCTTCCTAAATCAAAACGGATCTTGGTCCCTTTTGGGAGCTGATTTGCAGTTGTGTAGATGAATTTCCATGTCGAGGGATCGCCAGCAAGGCAAGCACTTGGTTCAGTATAGCAGATCGATCGACGCATTTGGATTCCCCTTTTTCATGAGATTTTCTCACAAAAGCTTATTTATACCGAAATGAATTCAAAAGTTAAGCCGCCAGCCAAAGTGAAAGCGCCGATTTTGAACTTATTTCGGTATAACTCGAGGGGTGATCTTGATTTTTTTGATTGCCCTTTCGGTAGATGAGAGAACTTCGAGGTCAAAGGCATCGTGTGAAAGGCGCCACCCTTTTGTAGGGATTGTTCCTGCACAGGTGTAGACATAGCCGCCAATTGTCTCATAATCTGGATTGGGTGGGATAGAGATTCCGAGCCTTTCTTCAATATCGTGGATGGTCATTTTTGCATCGACGACCCAGCCCCCTCCGGGAATTTCCCAAAACTCATGTTCTTCGCCAACATCGTACTCATCTTCAATCTCTCCGACGAGTTCTTCTAAAATGTCTTCGATGGTTACGATCCCTTCAGTTCCTCCATATTCATCGACAATGATTGCCATGTGGATCTGCTTTCCCCGAAATTCTTGGAGTAGCTGAGTGATTTTTTTATTTTCTGGGGCATAGAGGACAGGTTTTGCGATGCTTTCAAGGAAAGCTTTGGGATCGCGATTGGGGTTGGCGTAATACTTGAGGAAGTCTTTATAGAGGACAACGCCAACAATTTGATCAAGCGATTCTCGGTAGATGGGGATGCGGCTATACCCTTCTGTTGCAAAAAGGGGCACAGTTTCTTCAATTGTAGAGTCGGCGGGGAGGGCATAGACATCCACTCTTGGGACCATGATCTCTTTAGCGGCTCTCCCTTTAAAATTTAGAAAAGAAGCGATGAGCTGTTGATCACTTGGGTCGAGATGATGTTCAAGATCAGACTCCCGGATCATCTCTCGAATCTTCCCTTTTTCCATGAGGAGCTTACTCTCTTCTCGATAGGGATGTTTGAAGATGAGGCGAATCAATTTGAGGAGGGGAGCTGTAATGGGGAGAAAGAGCGTGAGGTAGCAGGAGGCAAAAAAGGCGCTAACTTTAAGTGCGGCAATGGGCCAAAAGGAGGCGAGGAGGTGAGCGATAAAATCGATGAGAAGGGAGAGCGCGATGATGAGGCATCCTGCCCAAGTAAGGTGAGTGAGGCTTTCGTAAGGATTGGCGAGGGCCTCGTGGAACCAGGGGATATTTTCTGCAAGGAAACCCACTGCGGAAACAGCATAACAAAGTTCAGCGATGTGTTTTGATAAAGAAAGGGAGAAATAGAGATTGTCCCACTCTTGTTTTAAAAAAAGGCGTTTCAGAATGAAGTAGTAGAAAAGAAGTGGAGGGCTATTGGATTGGATGAGCTCTTTTGCGCGAAATTTCCCAAGAGCTAAAAGTGGTGTTAAGCAAAGAACGAAGAAAAAAATCCCAGCTAAGAAGAAAAAAGGGAAGAAATTTAAGAAAAAAGAACCCATTAACTATGCAGCCGAATTTGGACGCTCCTTAAATGATTCATACATCTTTTCTCTTTTTTTCGCATGACTCTTCTTTTTTTTGGGTCTAGATCATCATAGCCCCTCAAGTGGAGAAGAGAGTGGATGATGTAGAGAAGAGTCTCCTCGTATGGGTCTAATCCCTTTTTTTTCGCATAGTCGATTGCGACAGCAGGACAAACGAAGAGGTCGCCTAAGTAGTTTTCATCAAGGGGAAGGGAGATGCAATCTGTGGGAGTAGGATCTCCAAAAAACTGTTTATGGAGAGAGGAGATCCTATTTTTACTGACCAAGAAAAGGGATAACTCATCGCAATTGATCTTCAAATAGTCGACAAGAGCCATCAGTACGCTCTTAATCGATGTACGGGACAAAAGAAGATCCTTTTGTCGGTTTGAGATATTTAAGCGGATGGGGTTTTTGGAAGGCCAGTAACCCTCTGGTTTTTGCCGTCGATCCATTTTCCCAATTTTCGAAGAACATCGATTCGTTCAAAGCGCTTGAGCACGTTCCTCTTTTTGCCGCCTTTCGTACTTTTTCCTTAGCTT
>DATECD010000101.1:0-2545 GCA_035287065.1 Chlamydiales bacterium
AAAAAACAAACTCGCGAAGCGAGCCAAAAAATCTATCATGCTTATCATTAAGCCCGGGGGTCCCCATGTAATGGGGCGGGCATCCTATCCATCATGTTATTTTGGTCGAAAGCAAGGAGTTTGTAGGTAACGGCTAGCTCCTTACTTTCCATTTTTTTCTCTATTCTCTAAACTTCTCCACATGTGGATTTTTACCTGTTTCCTCTTTTCACTTTCTCTTTGTGCAACAGAAAGCGAAAGCTTGCACCATTTCAAAGAAGTTTGGGCATATGTAATGCAAGGCGAAGAGCAACATTTGAAAGGGACAGAGCCCATTACTGATATTGCTTACTTTAGCGCAAAAGTAAATGCAATTGGACGCGTAGATTCCCTCATAAGCATATCGAAAATTCCAGAAAAAGTTCGCGCGGGAAAAAAAATCCACCTTGTGATTAGCGCGCCTGGAAACCACTCGTTGATGTATTGGTGTTTATCTAAAGATACAGAAACACGCGATAGCTTGATTGGCGACATCATTCGGGTAGGAACTCCATTCGACGGAGTGCAGATCGATTTTGAAACCATTCGCCCAGAAGATCAAGAAGGGTACCTTACCTTCTTAAAACTTCTACGAGCCTCTCTTCCCAAAGAAAAAACCCTCACCGTTGCAGTTCCTGCAAGGACAAAAGAGCTTGAAAAAGATGCCTTTCGTTATAAAGATATTGCAAATATCGCAGACCAAATCGTGATCATGGCCTATGACGAACATTGGAGAACAGGCGCTCCTGGGGCAATCGCCTCCTTAAACTGGTGCGATAAAGTCCTTTCCTTTGCAAAACTAGAGTTTCCAAAAGCCAAATTGATCATGGGAATCCCTTTATACGGACGCGCCTGGCAAAAGCAAGAACATGCTCGCGCCTTAAAATATCCCCAAACGCTAGAGCTTTGGGAAAAATATAAAACTCCCTTACAAAGAGATCCCGATGGGACAGCTTCTTTTGAATACAAAGAAGTTGTGGAAGCTGTTGTCTATTTTGAAAATGAACATAGTCTTTGCAAAAAGCTCTCTCTTTATGAAACCAAAGACGTGGATTCCATTGCTTTTTGGAGAGTCAGCCAAGAGCCGGCAGCACTATGGAAACACCTTTCCATCCAAAAATAATCGCATCATTTTAGTTGATGTGTTATACACAGGGAAAAGACGATCATATGAAATCTTCCCATTTGGATGAAGCCCTCTCCCTCTTGAATAAAGTCAAAGGGAAAGAGCTCTCAATGCCTGAAAGAAAAAAGCTCTCGATGGAGCTTGCTGCGCTCATGCTCGATGAATCATCGAAAACGATGACTCACGAAGAGAAAAAGACACAGGCGCAGCTTGCTAAACTCATGCAAGACCCGCTGGGAAAGCCATTTACAACAGCTCTTACCGATCAATGTTTCCGCAGCCACTCCTACTGGAAAACAGCAGATAAGATGATCGATCTTTTCAATCACGTCGGAATCCCCCAATACTTGAATTGGACGCAGCGAGCAGAACTCCTCTTCTTTAAATCGCTCAACCCCTCCATTGCCCAAGCCCTTGTCCCCATTGTCTACCACACAATGAGAAAAGAGACAGAGCGCGTGATATTGCCTGCAGAGCCCTCTTTACTCAATCGCCATATTGAAGAGCGAAGAAAAGAGAACGTTCGGCTAAATATCAATCACTTAGGTGAGGCGATTTTAAGTGAAGCAGAAGCAAAAAGGCGCTTACAGCTCTATTTAGATGACCTTCAGCACCCAAATATCGACTACATTTCGATCAAGATTTCAACCATTTTTAGCCAAATCAATCTCCTTGATTTTGAAGGGACTTTGGAGAAGATTTCTGAGCGGCTAAAGCTTCTTTACCGAATGGCTGCACAATCTTCTGTCACGTTGCCAGACGGCACAAAGAGAGCCCGATTTGTCAACCTCGACATGGAAGAATACCGCGATCTCGACCTTACAGTTGCCGCTTTCAAGCGCGTCTTAAGTGAGGAGGAATTCTTTAGTTACTCAGCAGGGGTTGTACTGCAAGCCTATCTTCCCGATTCGCATAATATCCAAAAGGATATCACCGAATGGGCAAAGGAGCGAGTAGCTAAGGGAGGAGCTCCCGTCAAACTCCGAATTGTTAAAGGGGCAAATTTAGCAATGGAGCAGTTTGAGGCCTCTTTAAGAGGGTGGCAACAGGCTCCTTATCCATGCAAAGTGGAAGTGGATGCCAATTATAAGCGCATGGTGCTCTATGGCACACTCCCTGAAAACGCCAAAGCGATTCGACTTGGAGTTGCAAGTCATAACCTTTTTGACCTTGCTTTTGCCATGCTCCTTCGTTCAGAAAGGCAAGTGGAGTCCTATGTCGGCTTTGAGATGTTGGAGGGGATGGCAGACCACATTCGAAGAGTTGTCCAAAAACTAACGGGCGATGTCCTTCTCTACTGCCCAGTTGCGAAAAAAGAGGACTTCCAACACGCAATTGCCTACCTTATCCGCCGTCTTGATGAAAATACAGGCGCTGAAAACTTCTTGCGGCATGTTTTTG
>DATECD010000102.1:0-13919 GCA_035287065.1 Chlamydiales bacterium
CCAAAGGCGCCCTCTTGCGCTACGATTTATGCTTTGCCGTAGCGGCGAATGGCTGCTCATAGCACTCGCGCTTCGCGCTCCTGTCCATTTGCAGGGCTAGTTTTTTTTCTTTAGAGATCGTCACTTAAGAAATAATCGGCAATTTGAGGTCTAAGGAATTGCAAGCTGTAAAGTTGTTACTAACAGGTAGTAGGACAAAACCAAGCCCTGCGTCACGACACGGAGCGAAGCGTAGTGCATGACGCAGCCATTCGCCGCTACGGCAAAGCATAAATCATAGCGCAGGAGGGCGCCCTTGGCGCCGTAGGGGGGCAGTGTTTTACACGCTCCCCCGACGAGCAGACGATTTTGCAAAGCCGTAGTTAGGCGCAAGGGGGTCGCTGGGGGTTCCGAGAGGGACACAATCTATCCTCAATGCAATTGAAGATAGATTGTGCTCTCCTGAACCACCCGACATGTCTCTAAAGGCCCTTCCTCAACTTTCAACCACTTTTCTCAACTTTCAACCACTTTTCTCAACCTTTACTGCTGTTTGCCTATGTTGTGGTAGACAGAGTCGACGTCATCGATTGCTTCAAGCTTTTCAATGAGTGCCAGATTGGAGGTGATCTCTTCCTCACTTGGCTCTACCCACACTTTGGGGAGCATTGCAATCTCTGCTTCTAACACTTTCCCTGCCTGGTTGACAATTGCATCTTTTACTTGAGCAAGCGCTTCAGCAGGTGTGATGATGCGGTAGCTCTCCTCTTCTACTTCCATCTCTTCAGCGCCATTGTCACTCACAAGGAGGAAAAGATCCTCCTCTTTCATCGAACTTTTTTCTACTTCAATGACCCCTTTCCTTTCGAAATTGAATGCAACAGCACCTGGTTGCGCTTGCGTCCCCCCACATTTATTGAGGGCAATGCGGATTTCAGAGGAGATCCGATTCTTGTTGTCTGTTAGACCGACAACAATGAGTCCCACGCCGCCAAAGCCATAGAGTTCATATTGAAAAGGGAGAAAGTCCTGCGTATTGGGATCTGATGCTTTCTTGATATTTCGTTCAATATTCTCATTGGGGACATTCGCATCCCTTGCTTTTTCAACAGCGATGCGAAGTTTCCCATTCGATTTGAGATCGGGGCCCCCCTGCTTCACAGCAGAGATGATCTCCTTGACCGCACGGCTAAAGATCTTCCCTTTTTTCTGATCTGCCCGCTCTTTGCGATGCTTGATGTTTGCCCATTTGCTATGCCCTGCCATAGATCTTTCTCCTAAAAAACGGAAGGCTCTTTTTTTCCCACTCTTTAGCCACTTCATAGTGGGCAAATTTTTTCTCTAAAGAGCGAAATTCACGCGTATGGGAGATGATCCTCCCGTTCCGATCAATACGCGGAGGTGAGACCGCGTGAAGCATCTCATGAAAAACAACAAATTCAAGAAAGTAATAGGGAATATCTGAAGAATCTAAGAGAGGATGGATCTGAATTTGGTTGCGATAGCGATCATATGTCCCAAAAGTGATCGATCGAAATGTGCCGATGCGTCTCCCTTTTGCCCAACCGATGGAGATATCCAAATCAGAGGAAAAATAGCGCTTCTTCACAAACTTATAGATGATTTCTAAATCGTAAGTATCCCCTGTTGCCTCTAAAAGTAAGGGTGCCGTTTTTGCCTTTGAAAAATGGAGATGCGCTGCCTTTCTAATGTGCGCTGCTGATTCCCGATCTCCTTTCAAAACATAGTGAGAAAGGGCCTCTAAAACATTAGGGGCCGTTTTTGCAAAAAGGCGATGAAGACGTAAGGAAACTTTTCCCTTTTCTTTACGAAAAGAGAGAAATGAGCTCTTATTTTCATGCCACGTCAACTGCAGCCGCCCTTGAGGGAAAAACTCTTCAAGTTTTCTTTCTGCTTTTTCTTCCAAATTCATTCGAGCAAGTTTTTCTCCATCATGATCTTCCCGAGATACTCCCCATTTCCCTCTTTGGCGAAATGGCGCTCAAAACCATACTCCTTAAATCCAAATCTCCGATAGAGGTGAATGGCGGGATTTCCGTCGTAAACTTCCAAGTGCAAAAGCTCCAATTGGAAACGCTCTTTTGCTAAGGCGATCAGTTCAGAAAGAAGCTTTGTCCCCACCCCTTTTCCCCTTGATTCCGTGTTCACAATGATTGCAAAAAGCGATTGGTGAGAAAGTTTCTTATAACTATTGATGTAAAGAGTCGCAGTCCCGCAAGGGATCCCATTGTAAACGGCAGTAAGAGCCCCCTTTACTTTCGCGTAGCTCATCCAAATCCGAGCCGCATCTTCTACTTCGCGAACATCGCATAAGGGAAACCAACGCAAAACCCCTGGCTCTAAAAGCCATTCGATAAGGTATTTTTCATCCCCCTCTTCAGAAAAACGGATCACAAGATCTTGCGTCATGAAAAAAAGTACTCCAAAAGAAGTCGTGCGCGCTTCATCTCATTTTGGTGAACAAAATTTTCTTGGCGAGCAAAAAGCTTAAAAGAAAGTTTTTCCAAAATCGGCAACAAATGGCTCGGTTCATAAAGCTCTACATGGATACTTTCCAAACGGAACTGGGTCTTTGCCAAATTAAGGAGATTGCGCACCATCGAGGTCCCCGCTCCTTTATTTCTCACTTCAGGCGCAACGATCAAATAAAAAGAGGCGTGATGGGCAACTTTTCGATAGGGCATAAGGAAAAGGGTCCCTATTGCACAAGGCTCTCCCTTCCAGGTGCCAGTCAAACTCGCCTTGAACCGAGAAAAGCCGATCCAATTTTTCAACGCCTGCGCTTTTTCATCTTCGCCGAAAGGAAAATCATCACATGCCCCCTCTTCAGCAAACCACTTCTCAAGCCAAGGAAGATCTGCCTCTTCTGAAAACCGGATATCGAAATCAGTGCTAAAAGTCATCCAAACATCTTTAAATAAGTCTGCACAAATTCATCAATCTCTCCATCCATCACTGACTGGATGTTCCCTATCTCCACCTTTGTCCGCGTATCTTTCACTAACGTATAGGGTTGAAATACATAATTGCGGATCTGACTTCCCCATGCAATATCTCTTTTTTCCCCACCCATTTGAGAGAGTTTCTCTTCCCTTGCAAGCACCTCTTTTTCATAGAGTTTGGAGCGGAGCATCTTCATACAAGTCTCCCGATTTTGGATCTGGCTCCTTTCACTTTGGCAAGAGACGACAATCCCCGTCGGAGTATGTGTAATGCGGACAGCAGAATCTGTCTTATTGACGTGCTGCCCCCCTGCACCTGAAGCGCGGAATGTGTCGGTTTTAATGTCCTCAGGGCGCACCTCTACCTGAACTTCTTCAATAAGCGGGATTACATCGACAGAGACAAAGCTCGTGTGCCTTCTCGCATTGGAATCAAAAGGGGAGATCCGAACTAAGCGATGGACCCCTTTTTCAGATTTGCAATAGCCATAGGCAAAAGGTCCAGAAAAACGGAATGTAATATTTTTAATTCCCGCTACATCCCCATCCAAACGGTCGACTACTTCCACTTTCCAATTTTTCTTCGCGGCGTAGCGTTGATACATGCGGGAGAGCATCTCTGCCCAATCGCATGATTCAGTCCCCCCTGCCCCTGCATTGATCTCAAGATAGCAATCTTTGCTATCGAGCTCTCCACCCAGCATTTTTCGAACCTCAAGATCGGCAAGCTCTTTTTCAATCCCAAGAAGCGATTGAAGAAGCTCTTTGACAAGCTGCTCATCTCCGATCGCCTCTGCCTCAGGTAAAAGATCTTTTACATCTTGAAAACGGTTTTTAATCTCTTGATAGGGAATGGTCCAATTCTTCAAAGCGTTACATTTTGCAATCACTTTTTGAGCTCCTTCCTGATCATCCCAGAAGGCAGACGTTGCCATCTCCTCTTCTAACTTTTGGACCTCTGACTCTTTGCCTCCTAAGTCAAAGATACCTCCACATCGCTGAAAGTCTCTCTTCTAGCAGCCTGATTCTCTCTTGAGTCTCGTAGTCCATGTTGAACTGACCTCTTTTCTATACAACAGGATAAAAGAATAATAACAGGATGGCAGGATGGTCAAGATAAAAAATTTATATCGTTATATCGTTCCATCGTTCTTATCGTGGATTTTCTCATGAATCTCAAACTTTTGAATCCTGTTCAGTCACTCAATATTTAATTTTATTTTTCACAAAAATCATCCTGTTATCATGCAATCATCACTCGAAAACCCACAAAAATAATAATAATTATTTTAAATATATAGATCTTCGCATCAAAAAACGGATTCAAAAATTTGTTCTCTTTACATTTATTCACAGATCCGTAAAATCTACGCCTCTATCAAAGGAAGATAGTGAAAAAAATCGTCATCTAATTTTTGACGTTAACTTAACAGAACCACTAGGAGGTTTTTATTATGATTAACACAATTACAAGCGGAGCATCCGCATTTGGTCATGGTGTATGGAATGTTGGAGCCTATACGCTCTCTACAGGTAGTGCAGTCGTTGGGAAAGTAGGAACGTTAGCAGTTAAGACTTTCAATGCTCTTGCATACGCTACAACTCATTATGTAGCCCCTGTTGCTGCATATGGCTTTAAAGTTGCTGCTGCTGGTTTTACAGCTGCTGGAGCTTTAGCTGCTGCTTATCCTTTTGCTAGCGGTATTGTTGTTGGAGCAGTTGCTTCTGTAGTTGCTTACAAAGCATACTCTTTCCTCACAACACCAGTTCAAAACCCAGAAAAACAAATGAACACGCCTAAAGAATTAATCATCGACAAAGTAACAGTCTAATTAGTTCTTTATTTTTCTAGTGAACGGCGAGGATTCCTCCTCGCCGTTTTCTTTCTATTGAGTAGTTCCAAAAGGGCAAGTCCTCTAATGGCTCTATCTGAATGGTCATCTTCCCCTCTTTTTCAGAGACTCTCATCCGCGTCCCCTCTTCAACAGAGAAGCTGTGGTTTCCTTGGAAAGAGACATTTTCTGCGACAAACTCTGAAAAACCATTCAAGGTAATCTGTAAAGACCCCTTCCGCATCAATTGATTTTTCCAATAAGGCTTACTTTTTTGCCAATCCACCCCTTCGTTGCAAATGACTACATTCCGAAGTTGGCAGCGCCCTGTCCTATGAGAATATTGAAGACGCCCCTCTTCAATGTGTCCCATCACTTGGGCAGCAGAAATGAGAAGACTCCCTTCCAGATGAAGATCTTCCATTAGAAGATCTGAGATCTCAAGCTGAAGCTCAGAACCGAGGCTCATACTGCCCTTTTTAATTTTTTGGGCAATGAGAGAATAGAGAGGGCCTAATGCAGGGTGATAGAGAAAAAATGACTCAGGGCCGAGTTCAAGAACTTCTGTAAGAGTCCTTTTCTCAGGCAAATGGAAATAACACTCTTTTTCTAATAGCTCTTTTGCCGATTGGAGTTGGACATAAAAGCACTCCTCAGGCGTTTCGCGAAGTGATCCTCCAGGAACAAAAGCTCTTTTTGCTGTAGCAATTGTTTTATTGCGCAGGTTATATGTGACAAATGTCTTTTCCATCGTCCCACCCCGTTTTTGAAAATCTTCTGCAGGTTCAACAAAAACATCGGCAATATTTTGCATGGTCGATTCAAGACGCGCCATCACACTTTTTTTTCTTTCGCCAGAAAGCGTTGTATAAGCGGCATCTTTCAAATTGACTAAGAGTCCAGGAAAAGGGCACACCTCAACTGCTCGTTCAATTGCTGTGATGTCGGCAAAGAGGATATTGGTGTTTGAAGAAAAGCGAGAATAGGGCTCCCCCTCTTTTAGAGGACGATCTTCAATTCCATATTTTTGGAAATCGCAATATTCGATATTGGTAAGTGCAACTTCCCCATTTTTCTTTTCCACAACCACATTGACCCCTTCTGCTGCTTGAAGAAGTCGCGGGCAAGAGGCAAAACCAAAAACCATCTCCTGATGCACTCCAAGTCCCGTAAAAGAGAGTAGGCCATAATCGAGCGCTGCAATGGGATTATTGATCTGACGCACAAGAACTTTTGTTCTTTGAAGAGAATGTAACCACGCAAATACCCCCTCATCATGCGCAAGTTTCCACAAAGCCCCATGCCCACCCGGTTTTAAAAGAGGCACTAAAGGCCCTAAAAGACACCAATTCCCCTCTTGATCAACGGCAGGAACTAAAGGCTGTGTAAAAATATGAAAACTCTCTTTTCTTCTTCCAAACCAAGCAAACTCTTCGCAAATTGTCAGCACATGATGGTGGTTATTCTTTTCTAAAGAGGTCATGATGGCAATCGGCGTCTCAACTTGTTTGCCATAAAGTCTAAAATAGAGAGATTCACGAGCGGAGAGATCTCGGATCAATCCCTCAAGAAGCGTTCTCCCTGCATAAGGAAGTTTAGCTGCAGGAAGTTCTAATCCCGTCTCCTCATCAACAAGGTGAAGACGATCTGCTGCACCCCCAAGTGGATAGAATTCTGCCATGAGAGGGAGCGCTTCAATACCCCACAAGATCGCATCCTTCACCATTTCCGACTCTTGCCCAATATCGAGAAAAGAGGGGGGGTGAAAAGCTGCTACTTCAGAAGCGCGCTCATCTTTTCCTCCATTCAGAAATCCGATCACTTTTTCCTGATAGCCGACAATCCCTCCCAGCTCATGGTAGAATGTATCGACAGCGAGAAGCTTTTTAAGAAGATCGCGAAGAAGCGTTTGATTTGCATGAGTTTTTATGCCAACTACATGTTTCCATTGGCCAATTGCAATCAACTTTTTACAGGTCAACTCTTCTTCTTGAGTAAGGCCCTCAAAAAGATGGGGCTCTTGATCCAATATTTGCAAAACAGATGGATGATCATTCAAGATCTTTAGCTTTTCTTGCAGCTTTGATGCAGAAAGGAGTTCGGTAAGCAAACGGTTCACAGGTGAAATTTGCCAAGAAATGGAGAAAAATCCAAGCAACAATTTTCTCCACCCAATTTCCTCTTTGACTATTAAAAGCTGTCTATACAAGATAGGGAGATATTTAGGGCAGAAGAGCGATACTCTTAAATCGCCCTAATACTGAAAGGAGAGATGAAAACATGGCGACAAAAGAGAAAACTTCCAAATTCATGCAACCTATGAAACTAAGCAAAGATCTCGCTTCTGTCATCGGAGAGGGTCCAATGCCTCGCACTGAAGTGACAAAGAAGATCTGGGCTTATATTAAAAAACACAATCTTCAGGATGCGAAAAATAAAAGAAATATTAATCCTGATGAAAAACTGCAGAAAATTTTCGGTGGAAAGAAAGCGGTCAATATGTTCGAAATGACCAAGCTAGTCAATAAACACCTTTCCTAACCCCCCCTTTTTCTGTTAAAATCCCCTTAAATTTTTTCCATTTAAGGGGATTTTTCTTGTCTAAAAATAAATATAAACTAACCATCGGCTATGATGGCGCCCCTTATTGCGGCTGGCAGATACAAAAAAGTGGACTCTCCATCCAATTTCTCATTGAGAAGGCGTTACATACCCTTCTTCGATCAGAGGTGCGCTGTATTGGCGCAAGTAGGACTGACGCTGGAGTCCATGCCAAAGGACAGGTCGCCCACTTTAGATCTGAAAAAGAACTCTCTCCCTATAAAGCTAGGTATTCCCTTAATGCGCTTCTTCCCCCTACCATTCGGATTTTTGACATAGAACCTGTTCCCCCCGATTTTCACGCTTGTGCAAGCGCCTTTTCAAAAATTTATTACTATCATCTGCACCTGGATCCAATCTCTAATCCTTTGACCCGCAACTATTGCTACCGACCCACAGGGGTCTTAAACCTCGACCAAATAAGTAAAGCAATCCCCCATTTTTTAGGGACGCGCGATTTTTTCTCCTTTGCCAATGAAGGGACAAAAGGGTCTGCATCTCGCAATGCGATCCGCACCCTTTTTCGCTTAGAGATGAAAGAACAGGAAGAGGGAGTCCGCCTTGAGTTTGAAGGAGATGGATTTCTCTACAAGATGGTGCGAAATATTACGGGGACTCTTTTAGAAGTGGGAAAAGGAAATCTTGACCCCGACAAGATCCCTCACCTTTTTGCAGAACGGAACCGAAAAGCTGTCGGGATGGCCGCCTCCCCACAAGGTTTATGCCTCATGAAGGTTCTTTATAACCTCGAAAGAATCGAAGCGAAGCCCCCCCTCCCAACCAGCTAAAAGGGGGTGGTTTCCTTGGCAAATCAAAACGGGCAACACTTTCTCCGTTTTTTTTAGAGCCTCTAACCCCCGAAGAGAATCTTCAAAGCCGATGATCCGATCTTTAGATTTGCCATAAAGGGAAATCGCTTTCAGATAACACTCAGGATTGGGCTTAGGTTCATGATAATCCTCACGCGTAATCCAATGGGGAATTGAGTCCAAAATAGGGAGCTGCGAGCGAATGAGAAGGACCTGTTGAAGAGAGGAATGCGTAGCAACACACCGCCTAGTCCCCCGCTTTTCAAGAGCAATGAGAAGCTTTTCCACTCCTGGCATAAGGGAAATCTTCCCCTCTTGCAAAAGAGACACATAGCTCTCTTTTTTCTCTTGATAGAAAGAAGTCCAATCCTGTGCAAGAGAGGGGAATTTTTCTGTCAGCGCCTTGCGCAAAGCATCTGCACTCAAATGGGCATACTCGCAATAGCGAAAAAAACTCCAATCTAAAGAGTACCCCCGTTTTTTTAATGCCTTCTCATACGCTGCAAAGTGCACCTTTTCAGTATCCACCAAGAGGCCATCGAAATCGAAAAGGAAAAGCTGAAAGCGATCGATCCAGTCCATCCCACAAGATTGTGGCTGAATCGCGCGATTTTCAGCAATTCCCCTCTCTGCTTGATTCAATTTAGGGCCGCTTTTATAGTGAGCTCATATGGAGAAAAAGTTACCCACCCCGGATGAGCGTAAGCTCGAGGTCAATTACCTCTACTTCACCTTCTTTTTTGCTGTCTTGATCCTTACATCGGGAAGCTCCATTCTACTTAAGGAGAGCTTAAGCGGGTCGCGGCTCTTTTTTTTCCTCTATGCAACAGGGCAAGCTGCATTAGAGACAGCTTTTTTTGTTTTCCTTTGCACGCTCATCCCCCGTTATCTTGGGAAAATTGCCTCTTTAGCCTTCATCGGACTCACGTTTCTTTTCCTTTTACTCCATGTAATTGACTTCCTCGTGGACCGCATCCTCGACCTTACGGTATGGGAAACCCTTGTCTGTTTTATCTTAGATGAGAGCATCGGTCGGTTCTTCTATCTTTTAGATGCATCTGGAATTCCCCTTTGGATCTGGGCGTTTGCATTCCTCGCCATCCTCGCAATCCCTTTCTTAGGAATTGCACTCTATCAAACAACACATACAATCACGTTAAAGAGGCCGATTCTCATTCGAAAAGAGTGGATCGTCCAATCCTTTATCTGCATCCCCGTCGCATTACTCTTCTGGGACGTGACAGCATCTCGCGTCATCCACCCCGATTCCTATACTTGTTTTATCAAATCTTTGCCTTGGAAATGGACATTCCTTCAGCCAGAATCGATCCATTTTCCTCTCACGGCTTCTTTCGCTCCTCTTGCAAGTGAAGAAGAGATCCAGCAACATCTCGAACGTTATCCAGTTGTTTTAAAAAGCCGTCCAAACATCTATCTCTTTGTCATTGAAAGTCTACGAGAAGATTGCATCACTTCTGAAGTAGCGCCTCACTTAGATCAATTCAAGAAAAAGTATAACCACTTCGATCTTGCCCTTTCTAACGGCAACGGCTCTCACCTTTCCTGGTTTTCAATCTTCTACTCCCAGTTTCCCTATTCCTGGAATGAACCCCTCATGAAAGACTGGAAAAAAGGGAGTCCTGCCCTGCAACTCTTAAAGAACTGGGGATATAAAATTAGACTCTATTCCTCTGCGCAACTCAACTACTACGACATGGAAAGGATCCTCTTTGGAAAAGAGGAAGGACTAATCGACTCTTATCAAACTTTCCACCACACACCCTCTTTATCAGCTGCACAAACAGATCGCGCAGCTTTAGAAAAGCTAGAAATGGATCTTTCAGAAAATCCTGATTTACAAGAAGGGCAATGCATCATCGTCTTTTTAGACTCCACTCACTTTCACTACACGTGGCCAACCGATTTCGCCCCACCTTTTACCCCCTATTCTAACGAGGTGAGCTACTTTCATCTTTTTCAATCCTCTCGAAAAATCGAAGAGATCAAAAACCGCTACAAAAATTCGATCGCTTATGTGGATTCCCTTTTCGGGAAATTCGAAGCAAGCCAAAACCTATCTGATGCAATTGTCGTCATCACAGGAGATCACGGGGAGGAGTTCTTTGAACATGGACACCTTTTCCATGGCTCTCACCTTACCCGCGAACAAACAAACGTTCCTCTCTATATAAAATTGGGGAAAATCAAAATGAAAAATCCCCCTGCAATTGTTTCTCAAATCGATATCTTTCCAACAATTCTCCACTACCTCGGGGGCAGCCCTATCTCTTTTCTTAAAGGAAAAGCGATCTTTGATCCCACTCACTCTCCCTATGCAATTTCTGCAAGATTCAACGGGGGAAAGGCACCTCGAGAGTTTTGCATCCAAAATAAGACGAATAAACTCGTTGCGCAATTTGAAAATCATAAAGATATTCTCGCTTCCAAATCGCTAAAAATTCGTTCAATCCGAGATCCTTATGACCAAATGCTCATCGAAACTCCTGAAAACTTAGGCGAATGGATCCAAGAGGAATTTGGTCCTGCAATCAATCAGCTTCTTGAGAAAACTTCTGCTCTAAATTCTTTAATAACCCCACAATCTCTACCTGTCCTACCTTTCTCTCTAGAACCTCCCCCTTTTGATCTAGAAGGAGAACTGTTGGCATCGCCTTGATCTTATACTCTTGACTTAAGCCCTTAACCTTATCGACATTCACTTTATAAAAATGGACCTTCCCCGCTAAGACAGATGCAGCTGCTTCAATCGAAGGGAAAACCCTTTTACACGGCGCACACCACGTAGCGTAAAAATCGACAATCGCTGGACCTTCCCCCCTTTTTAAAAGAGACGCAAACTGCTCCTCAGATTCAATTTCAATGACTTTCCCTTGAGCCTGCACCTCTTTTTCTATAGGAATTTCAACTGTTGCAGGCGCTTGATCCATCAAAAATTCTTGCGCTTGCAATGCAGCTTTTGCACCATCTCCAGCAGCAGTAATTGCCTGTTTATAAAGTGGGTCCACAATATCCCCCACTGCATAAACCCCTTTCACTGATGTCTCTTGACCTTGTGTGAGCGCAAGGTAGCCTTGCGGGTCTAATTTTAATTTCCCTTGAAAAAGTTCTGAATTAGGCTTTGAGCCAATCGCTAAAAAAAGGCCATCAATTGCAACTTTTTCCTCTTTCCCCTCTCGCTGCAATGAGACAGCGGTAACGCCCTCTTCATCCCCTTCTACTTCTGTAACAACTGTATTCAAAAAAAGTGTTACATTGGGTTTAGCAAGGAGCGCTTTTACCCTTTTCTGTTCTACCGCTTTCAAATGCTCTTTTCGCACAAAAAGCTCCACTTTTTTAGCAAGATCTGAAAGGTAGAGCGCCTCTAGCACGGCAGCATCTCCCCCACCTACAACCCCCACCACCTTATCTTTATAAAGAGACCCATCGCAAATAGCGCAGTTGCTTACACCCCGGCCCCAATATTTTTTTTCTCCAGGGATTCCTAAAAAATTCGGCGTTGTTCCCATTGCAATAATGCAACTTTTTGCCGCCATCCACTCTTTTTTCCCATCCAAAGATTGAACTTGAATTTTCAATGGAGAGGCGCTGAAATCCACCTTGACCACGTCTTTTTGCAAAAAATGGACCCCATTTGCAACCACCTGCTTTCTTATCTTTGCACTCAGCTCCTCTCCCCCAATTGCCACCTCTCCTGGCCAATTTTGGACCGAATGGGACTGCGTGATGAGCCCTCCAGATAAAGGCCCATCAATCACCAAAGTCTCAATCCCCGCCCTTGCTAAATAAAGGGCAGACGTCAAGCCCCCAACCCCGCTCCCCAACACCACAACCTTTTGTGGCTCAGTGACTTTCCCAAAAAGCGATGTCAAGAAAACAGAAGATAAGATAAAAATTTTATGCATACATTCACTTTAGCTTAAGTTTTTCAAGGGAGAATAGCGCACCCACCCACTTTCTCGCCACCTAGATAGAAAATAATTTATTTAAGTTGCATTCTTGTATATTAAAGTATATAATATACATAAAACAATACTTACAAATACTGGCGCGCAAAGGTAATTATTTTATGTCTGCAATTTCAACAACTAACTCTCCTCATCTTTCACAACAACCTATTTCAGAAAAATCTGCCGAGGAAACAGCATCCTCAGCGCCAAGAAAGAAGCGGAGCGTGCGGTTTTTCAATATGAAAATTACTTACCTTATTCCATCCAAAGAAGATTTTTTAGAAGAATATCTAGAAAATAGCGGAGGAATCCGCCCATGGCGTACCGAAGCAGAGGAAAAACAATCACAACGAGAATTTTCCATGCGAATCATAAAGAGAGCCGAGGAAACTGGTGAATCACTTAAAGTAGCTCTTAGGGCTCTTGTTAAAGAAGATGAAATCGATCCCGATGATCTTGTTTCTGTTACCGAGACTCTTCCGTCTTTAAAAAATATTGCCACGTCCCCTTTAGCCACCCCTCCATGCCCCTCCATACTCCGCCCTCACAAAAAGCCGTTTTTACATCGACGTCCAAGCCCAGTAACAACTCCGATGCCCCCTCCTTCGTTGGAAGCATCTGAAAAATAAAATCGAAAAGAAAGATTTTACAAATAATTATAATCATTGACATATATTTATAAATAATGTTAAAATATTATTTTAATAAACTAAAACAAAAGTGATAAATTTATGTCAGTAAGTCCAACAAATACTATCATTTCTTCATCTCAACTTCCTCTTGAAGAGGGGGCTTCGCAGCCAATTCCCGCCGCTCTAACAACCGAAAAGGTAAAAAAAACGGTGACTTTTGAAAAAAAGCGGATACATAAAATTCCAAATAAAGAGGCGTACAGAGATATCTCCCATTTACTCTGGTATAGTGATTATCAGTTGAATGAGTTTAGAACAAGGGACACCGAGGCTCGCAGCCTTGCTGCTGTAAAAGGTATTTCTGTCGATTATGCTTACCTTTATCTAGAAAAAAAAGATCTCGCTAAAATCGCTGCAACAGAAATCGATTCTCCCTATTCTGATACGTCATCCAATGCCTCACCCGTAAAAGATGATCGCACCCCCTCTTATCCCACTCCTTTATCCGAGGTCTTGTCATCTTCGATCATTGAATCTCCATCATCTGCTGTAGCTATCAGCCCATCTCCTGAACTACCACTTGTCGCTCCTGCACCAAGACGTGGTTATAAAACACCCTCATCATTACAAGGAATCGCGGCATCTTTAACCCCCTCTTTGTCAAAATAGTCACTTAAATCAATGGTAAATGTTTAGTCTCCGCAGGGGACTAAAACTTTACCGTATTCAGAAAATCGATTTATGCAGAAAATGAGGGTTTCTCTATGCTGCAAAAAATCAAGAGTTGGCTTTCTCAAAAAAATGAGGTAAATTACCTTTACTTCAGCATTCTCTTTGTCATCCTTTCGATTTTTAGCCTCTACCACTTAGTTTTTTTGGAGCAACCCCTTTGGGGCGTGCGCATTTTCTTTTTTCTCTATTCAGCAGGGCAAGCTTTGCTGGAAGTATGGACCTTTATTTTCATCGCTTACTCGTTGAAACGCTTTGCCCCTCGATGGACCTATGCGCTTTTCATCGCATTCTCTTTTATTGTGCTCCTTGTTCATTTTACCGATTTTACACTGCTAAGACTGATGGATACACCTGTCTCTTACGTCTTTAAATTCCTCTTCGGACAAGGATTTGACCATCTTTT
>DATECD010000103.1:0-6813 GCA_035287065.1 Chlamydiales bacterium
AATCTCAGGTCTTAAGGCCTGGGTGTTCACTTGCTGAATCATCAAATTTTTCAAATAAAGCAGGTTACGCAAGATGTCTATTTTAATAAAATGATAATAAAAAACATTTAAATGTACTTTTGTTGAATTATTCTGTATAATCTCTATATAAAACGGAGATTATTTATATGAAATTACAACAAAAAGTTGCAACCTCTCTGATAGCTGGAGGAGTGATTACGATAGGAGCAGTCGCATTAGGAGTTGGAACTACGGCTCTTAACGTGGCCGCTTTTGCAAAATTCGTATTTATCGGAGCTGCTGTCTGCAATATTGCTTGTCCAGTTGTACCTGCCATATTAATAATCTTTGGAACTTTTGTTCTTTGCATAGGAATTGGCTTGGCTGTTCGCTACCATCTTCAACATAAGCCTGTGCCTAGCAATCAATTTAACTCCGATTTGTGAACAGGTTCCCTGAAAACCAGTACAAACCTGAATAATGAGTTTATCTCTCGGAGCTTCAAGTGCTTTCGGCAAAAATTTCGATAATTTCTCTCGAAAATAGCGCTTTGGCTATTTCCTTCGGGAAAATTATCGAAATTTGTACCGAAATCATCCTGAATTCCATGAGAGAGAAACCCATTATTCAGGTTAGTAAATATGGGGTCGATTACGATCGATCAATCGCGAGGCTTTCACGTAGGTCAAAATTATCATTTCAAATTTAATCGACTATAAATTGGCGGAAGAGGTAGGATTCGAACCCACGAACCCTTTCGGGTTTCCTGTTTTCAAGACAGGCGCAATCGGCCACTCTGCCACTCTTCCAGGAAGCTAACAGGATAGCTGAATTAAGAAAATCTTTTCAAGAAAATATCTCTCATAGGGCTCTCAATCGAATCCCCTTTTCGATAAATTTGCACCCATCGCTCAATTAGAACAATTCAGTCCCAATGCGATCATTTATCCAATCTATCAATACAAGAACTACTGAAAATTAGTTCAAAAACAAATGCTTTCCGCAAGCAATTCACAATAACTTATTGTAGTGGAAGGCTTGAACAATATCACTATTGCGATTGCCTTCTTACAGTTGTTCGAATTGTCGAGCAATCAACGAATTCCCTTAGTCCTTGCATCTGCGAAATAGACTAGACCTCTTGCAAAACTTTACTTAAGGAAATTGCTGCAGGAAGCGGAGGTCATTTTCTGTGAAAAGGCGGATGTCGGAAATATCGTATTGCAACATCGCAAGTCGCTCGATACCCATTCCCCAAGCAAAGCCTGAGTAACTTTCAGGGTCAATACCCGATTTTTTTAAGACATTTGGGTGAATCATACCGGCACCAAGGATCTCTAGCCAACCGCTCTGTTTGCAGATGCGGCACCCTTTGCCACTACAGCGAGTGCATTCCACATCCACTTCCATACCAGGCTCTACAAAGGGAAAGTAGCTGGGACGGACGCGGATCTTTTTCTCTTCTCCAAAAAATCGATTGAGAAAGAGCTTCAGTGTGGCCAAAAGATCTCCAAAATTTAAGCTTTTATCGATAGCAAAGCCTTCAACTTGATGGAAAAAGACATGAGATCTTGCCGAAATGTCCTCGTTGCGAAAGACGCGTCCAGGCGCTACGACGCGGAGAGGAGGAGAAAACTTTTCCATAATCCGAGTTTGGACATTACTTGTATGCGTCCTTAAAAGAAGCCCTTCGCCAAGATAAAATGTATCTTGCATATCGCGCGCGGGATGATCAGGAGGGAAATTGAGCGCTTCAAAATTGTAATAGTCAGTCTCTACATCGGGGCCCAGCTGAATGGAAAAACCCATTCCAACAAGGATATTGACCACTCGATCGAGCATTTGCGTAATTGGATGGGTGCGACCAAGCCACGAATGCCTACCTGGAAGAGTCGGATCAATCCACTCTTTTTCAAAAGCAGCAAACATCTCCTGCTCTCGCACTCGAGCCATACTATTTTCACAGTGAGAGGCAAGCTCTTCTTTTAAAGCATTGACCAATTTGCCAAAGTGTGGCCGCTCATCAGATGAGCAATTTTTTAGACCTTGCATGAGCTCTTGCAAAGGCCCCTTCTTCCCAAGATACTTCACTTTCAGCTGCTCAAGTTCTTGACTTGTTGCAGCCGATTGTAGCTCTTTAAGGAAGAAGGTACGAAGTTGATCGATCTCTTCAGAAAAAGAGGCCATCTGACATCACGCGGATAGGGCTGTTTTTGCAGAAGTTGCAAAAGCGCCAAAAGCTGTTGGATCAGAGATCGCAAGCTCAGAGAGCCACTTTCGGTTGATCAAACATCCAGCTTCCTTCAAACCATGCATCAATTTACTATAAGAAAGGCCATGGATCTTTGCTGCCACACCAATTCGAGCAATCCACAAACTTCGAAAATCACGCTTGCGCAATTTTCTATGCTTGTAATTATTAGAAAGCGCAGTCATCCGCGCATCTTTGCTCAATTTTTTGTGGTTCTTTCGATCGCCATAATAGCCTTTGCAGCTCTTAAGCAGTTTTTTACGTCTTGCATGTGCCGTAACTGCATTCGTTGCGCGAACCATAACTCTTTACACTCCCATCATGATCTTATACATCTTCACTTGACCTTCATCTACGAGTTGGGCTTTGGCCAATTTTCTTTTTCGATTAGCGCTCTTCTTCGTCAGAATGTGGCGCCGCCCTGGACGAGTTCTTTTCAACTTTCCCGTCCCCGTTACTTTAAATCGAGCCTTTACCGCTTTGCGGGTCTTCATCTTAGGCATTAGCTTTCTCCTACTTCTTTCTGTTTCTGCTGTTCGGGTGCAGAACCCTTTCCTTTTTTACCTGTCGGAGCCAAAACTGTTGTCATTGTACGGCCCATCAGTTTAGGAGTTGCCTCAACGATAGAAATATCGGAGAGTTCCTCACAAAACTGACCCACAACTTTTCGTCCCAAATCAGTGTGAAGCATCTCGCGCCCACGGAATATGGTCGAAATCCGAACCTTATTTCCCTTAGAAAGAAAATCGCGAGCCTGTTTCATCTTGGTCTGAAAATCATGGGTATCGATATTCGGTTTCAGTTTGATCTCTTTGACCTTCACTTGAATTTGCGACTTCTTCCCTTCTTTCTCTTTTTTCTGTTGATGATAGCGGAACTTTCCGTAATCAATGATCTTCGCTACAGGAGGCTTTGCAGTCGGCGCAATCTCTACAAGATCCAACCCCGCCTCTTCAGCTTTCATCAATGCTTCGCGGAGAGTCAAAATCCCAAGTTGCTCCCCTTTCTCCGTAATCACTCGCAATCGATCCGCGCGAATCTCTCTATTGATTCTCAATGTCCCTTACCATATTTGCAATCGTTCCCAACTCCAATGCTAAAGCAAAAAGCGGCTCAAAAGCCCCTCGGATCAAAAATCCTTTCCGATCCCACTGCACCTGAAAGAGCGACCACCCTCTCCCCAAACAGTCTTTTGCAACTACTTGGAGACAAGAAGGGAAATCTCCTCTCTCTCGCATTACTTGCCCCCCCCCTTTTTCAAAAAGAGATAAAGCCTTCTCTAACTCTAGAAATGGCCGATCTCTACCCTGAAAAAGGAGAAGATGTTCAAAACCTAAAATATTAAGTGTTTTCCCGATCCTTTGCAAGGAGGAAATGAGTCCCTCCTCCCATTCTCGCCCTTCCCCTTCTCCCCGAAGCTCAAATTTCCTTGATGTAGCCTGCGGGTCCAAAAGGCCAACCTCATCATCCCAACGAGAAGCTTCAACAAAAAAACTTTCAGCAATGACCTTTCCTTGATAATGCTTTCTGATTTTAGAAATTTTTGCGCGATTGGGAATCCCAAGCTCAACACACCCATGAAAAAGATTTTCTTTAATCACCTGAATGAATGCATCAAAGACCTGAAGTCCCAATGCAAACCAGACAAACTCCCCATCAATAACCTTCCAAAACCCCTGCCACTCCCCTTGAATTAGGTAACTTTTCTTTGGATAGTCGCGAAACAGTTTAAAAAAAGTTTTACACTCCTCTTTCGTCGGAAAACAAGATCCCAGTAAGCGATATACCCCATCCCCTTTTTCCTCAACGGGCCAAAGCTTAAATGCATGTAGATCGCTACAAGAAGAGATCGCCCCCTCATTCCAATCAGCAAAAGAGCCCATCTGGAGCACTTCGACAAGCTGCCTATCTATTTCTACATCGCGCCCCGAACTCCCCTCTCTTTGCAAAAACTCTCTAGCGCAGGAGGGAACCATTTCGCAGCTCTCAATAAGTCTTTCCTCTTTCACAATCTGACGCATCCGCTCCTCAAGGATTTTCTCCACTTCTGCAGGTAAAGGGTAGGAAGAATGAAAAAGGAGAGAAAACCCAAAAGGGTGCAAACTTCGATCGATCAGGGAAATTCCCGGCAATAACTCGATCAAAGCTGCAGCGGCAAGAAAAGAGCCACCATTATTATATTCTTTATGAAAAACAATCATGAGGATGGGATGTAGCTGACTCGAACAGCTGACCTCCACGATGTCAACGTGGCGCTCTAACCAACTGAGCTAACACCCCAGATATCCGGGATATTCTACCGAATCAGCAATTTGCAAACAATCCCTTTTTTAGTTCATCCTGACCATCCTACCATCCTGCCATTTTTTTTCTGATCATGAAGAAAAATAGCAGGATGGTAGGATGGTCAGGATGAATTTTTCTCCGCGCTCCCCCCATTTGGCTTACACGCATTTTCTTTGGAAAGCGCTTATTGCTCCAGGCGATATCGCCATAGATGCTACTTGCGGAAATGGACATGATGCGCTTTTCCTTGCCAAACTTCCTTTAAAAAAACTCTATGCAATCGACCTCCAGGAAATAGCCATCGAAAATACTAGGTGTTCTTTAGAGAGGCATCTGAGTCCAGAAGAAAAGGCTAAAGTCGACATCAACCAAATGTCCCATGAAAACCTCGATCACCTTCTCTTGGAGGGACAAGTCAAATTGATTGTGTATAATCTCGGCTACTTACCTGGATCGAACAAGAAAGTAAAAACTCTAAAGGAAAGTACTCTAATCAGTCTTAAAAAAAGCCTTTTGCTTCTTGCAAAAGGGGGAGCCCTTTCCATCACCTGCTACCCAAACCATGAAGAGGGAAAAGAAGAGGAAACTGCGATCTTGGAGTGGGCAAAAGATCTTCCAGCTTCTTCCTGGGAAGTGCGCTACCATCGGTGGATCAATCGCCCCCCTCTTTCCCCTTCAGTTCTTTTTATCGCAGCTCTTTAACGCATCGAAAGTCTCTTTTCCAACCCAAGAGGCACCGAGAGAAAGGTGGGGCTTTAAAGAGCCGTGATAGTCAGATCCACCAGTGGCGATCCAGCCCCTTTTTTTGGCTAAATCGACCCAAGGCTTTTCCATTTCTTTGGATAATAAGCTATAGTAGCACTCCACTCCATCCCACGGTAGGTTCAAGAGTTCTTTCAAAAACTTCCCCTTAGGATAAAAATGGGGGTGAGCTAGGACAGCTTTCCCTTTTGCTTTTTTTACTTCCTGGATCGCTTCTGCAGGAGAGATGCGAAAACCTGTAACTGCGCAAGGCGCGCCATCTCTCAAGTAGCGTTGAAAGGCTTCCTGGATCGAAGAGACAATTCCCCGATCTACCAAAACTTTTGCAATATGGGGCCGCCCCACAGTTTCGGCTTGAAGCTCTTCTTCATTGAGTTCGATCCCAAAATTTTTTAGTTTTTTCAAGATCGCGCGATTCCTCTCCACTCTTCTTTCTCGAATACTCTCTACAAATTGAAAAAAAGGGGAAAAGGAGAGATCGATTCCATAACCTAAAAGGTGAACAGGTTTGCCGTTATACTCCGTTGAGAGCTCAACTCCCACAAGGAGCTCCACACCCAAATCCTTGCTCGCAGCAAAAAGCTCTGGCGTATATGCAGAAAGCGTATCGTGATCAGTGATTGAAAGACCCTGCAATTTCAGCTCATTTGCAAGCAAGAGTAACTGCATAGGAGTATCCGTCCCATCAGAACAAATGGAATGGCAGTGAAGATCAGCTCGAAATTCCATGACCCACAACACGAATTTCTGTTTCTAAATGAACGCCCGTCTCTTCATAAACTTTTTTCCGAATCACAGCAATTAACTCTTTTACATCACAACTTGTTGCATTCAGCCGATTGACGATGAAATTTGCATGGAGCTCAGAGACAAAAGCTCCCCCCACAAAAACCCCTTTTAAACCTGACTTTTCAATCAATGCTCCAGCTGATAGACCTACACCCGGGTTGCGAAAGATACATCCCGCACTTTTTTCTTGGAGCGGTTGCGTTGCCTTTCTTTTTTCAAGAAGCTTGAGTTGTGTTTGGCGTGCAGAATGTAATGGTGAAAGTTTAAACGTTGCAGAGACAATAGCCCCCGGCATCGATTGAAAAGAAGATGTGCGGTAACCAAAATGGAGCTCTTCTTTAACAAATTCACGCATCTCACCCTCTGAATGAAGAAAACGGACTGCCGTAAGCGTTTCACTCGTCTCTTGCCCTTGAGCGCCCGCATTCATCCAAATCGCGCCCCCAACTGTCGCCGGAATCCCCGAAGCAAATTCTAGTCCACTTAAGTCCTTTTTTGCTGCAAGCATCCCGAGGTAAGAAAAAGAAAATCCCGCACCCACGCGCACCTCTTTTTCATTCCAATGGCAAAAATCGATTCGATTGAGAAGAACAGCTCCAGAAAAACCGGCATCATCAAAAAGGGAGTTTGATCCCTTGCCAACAATAAGAAAGGGAATCCCCTCCCTCTGACAACAACAAAGAGCCTCGTGCATCTCCTCTTCGCTTCTGATCTCAGCAAAATAG
>DATECD010000104.1:0-2256 GCA_035287065.1 Chlamydiales bacterium
TGAAAAACACTTATCCAAAAGAAGTTAGCTCTCCTCTTGGCAGGCTTGTTTTTGCGTGTCAAAACAAAAATACTACTGTGTCTCGCGAGATAATTGAAAAGCTCTCCTTTGCCTCCTCTCTTAACTCTTTCACTCTCTTCCATCAGAATCAAAAACTAGCAAAAGTTAAGGGTCTCTTGAACCTCTCTTGCCTAAAGGCAAAAGATTCCTGCTTCGTAGCTCCCTCTCTTGAGGGCAGCTCCACAGGCTTTTAAGACCGATATTCCGGCGGCCTTTATCACGATTGCACTGTTATAGTCGCGGTCGTGCTTTTTTTTGCAACTGATACAGTGATATTCCCGAACAGAGAGCGGCATCTCTTGCTGATTATTACAAGAAGAGCAGATCTGACTGCTGGGAAAATATTTTCCTACCTCTACCACGTGCTTGCCATTGGCTTTTGCTTTATAGTGCAAACAGTGAAAAAAGAGTCCCCAACCTACATCGGAGAGACTCCGAGCTAGACCCTTGGGACTCTTTTCTAAGAGATTGGCAATGTCCAAAGTCTCAACACAAAAGATGTCGTGGTTCTTGATCATCTCTGCTGTAAGCTGATGGACAAAATTATGCCTTTGATTTTTGACACTTTGATGGTGTTCAAAAAGTTTTTTCTTTGCTTTAGCTCTATTTTTGCTCCCATCGACTTTCTTGGAAAGTTGTCTTGAGAGGAAAGCGATGTGATCCAGCCCCTTCTGCAAAAACCGAGGATTCTGAATGTCTTCTCTTTTATTCTCGTCACCTATTGCAAGGGTTGCAAATCGAGTCAGACCGACATCGATCCCAACAGCCCTATTAGAATCAATAGGAGCCATAAGAGGAGTTTCTTCTTCCCATTCACAAGAGAACGAAACATAGAGCTTCCCCCCTTCTATGCTGATCGTAGTCTCTTTAATGACTCCCTTAAGCTCTCTTGATTTACGAAATTGGATCCATCCGATGCAAGGAAGATAGACTTGGTCGCCTTCAACTTTGACCCCTTGTGGAAAACGAAACCGATCCTTAACCCCCTTCTTCTTGAACTTTGGAAAACCTGGCTTTTCTCCATTTTTTAATCTTCTGAAGAAATTTTTATAGGCTCGATCGAGATCTTTTAAACTCTGCTGAAGGACTTGGCTATGAATCGTCTGTAACCAAACAGTTTCTTCCATTTTTTTCAAAAGAGTCAGCTCATTATTTTGCTCAAAGTAAGATAGGGTCTTCCCAGTTGCTTCATAGACTTTTTTCCTCTGTTCGAGACCCCAATTGAAAATCCAACGAGCGCCTCCTGCAAACTGCAAACACGACAGCAATTCACTTTCACTTGGTTTTAGCTGGAATTTGTAGCCACGATTGAAAATCATAGTAAAATTATCAATTTAGTTTGGCCCTTTCAAGGTTCAAGTGCAACAAAACAGGAGGATTGAATTAAAATAAAAATACTCTATAGCGAAGAGGCATTTTAACAGATCTTTGTTTTCTCTTGATCTCTTTTTTCGCTGCCTGCTTTTCCGCTTTTGCCTCAGCCCATTGTTTTTATACAAAAACAATAGGACCCCCTTCGTCAAAAGCGGGGGGGAGGGGTGAGTAAGCAGGCCGAAAAAGAAGGACTTATGGCAAGGCTTGAGTGGGGTTTTTTGAAAGCCTTTGGAAAACTTCTTGAGGGGTTTCAAATGAAAGTATCTTCCTCGGCCTGTTATTCAGAACCCACTCTACTGCCTCAACCTCTTCTTGCGTAATCTCTTCAAATTTCAGCCCCTTTGGAAAATACTGCCTCACTAATCCATTGGTATGCTCGTTTAATCCTCTCTCCCAAGAATGATAGGGTGTCGAAAAGTAAACAGTAGCTCCTAATTCATGACGGATCATTTGATGCCGTGCAAACTCCTTACCATTATCAGCTGTTAGTGTGAGCACACGGAGCGGCCGGAGTGCTGTCACGATAGCTTCCCCAACCTCTTCTGCTGTCTTTTGTGAAACTTTCACAAGCTTAGTAAGCTTTGAGGCCCTATCCACCATGGAGACGATCGCTCCATTATGGTTGCCCCCTATTATAGTATCCAATTCCCAATCCCCTATCCGACTTTTTTCTTCTACAACCACAGGCCTTTCTTTAATGTCGATTCTCCCCGGTATACACCCCCGTCCAGAAGTTCCTTTGCCTCTTTTATTATACTTTTTCCCTTGATGCCGAAGATGCAAGTACAAACCGCCACCCTGCTTTTTATTCTTCCAGATATA
>DATECD010000105.1:0-4953 GCA_035287065.1 Chlamydiales bacterium
CACAACTATAATACCAAAATTCAATTATATATAATATATAAAAACTATTTTAATTTCAGAAATATGTCTTTTAATAACAAAGTCATAAAACGTTAAAACTTAAGCGTTTTAAAGTTTGCTATATAAAAAATGAAATAAAGATTGCCCCTAAATGACAGGTTACCTTACCCTTAAGTCTTTGTGACTAAAGACATGCCTACAGACAATCTCATCTCTGAACATAAAGCCCCTCTCCGCTCCCTCCTTCTTTTTGGCCCCCCCGGCTCAGGAAAAGGGACCTTAGGGAAGTTCTTAAGTAGCGCAGGGAACCACTTTCACCTCTCCTCAGGCGATATTTTCCGGGGTCTTTCCCTTAAGTCCCCTGCAGGCAAGCTCTACCACTCCTACGCAAGTAAAGGCCTCCTTCTCCCAGACGAAGTCACAGTCACCATTTGGCACCACTTCGTCCACGGGTTAATTGCAACGAATCGCTACTTCCCCGATGAGCAGCTCCTCCTTCTCGACGGGATCCCCCGCACCCTCCGTCAAGCAGACCTTCTCAGCCGCTATGTTGAAGTGACGCGTATCATTGTCCTCGATGTGCCCGATATCGAAATCCTCATCAAACGGATGCAAAGACGCGCCCTCATCGAAAAACGCCACGACGACATGGACCCCGAAGTCCTCAGGACCCGCATGAAAGTCTACGAACAAGAGACCCTCCAACTCCTCTCCTACTACCCCCCCGACCTCATCTCCCGCTTCAACGCCAACCAAACCCCTCTTAAAGTCCTCCGCGATGTCCTCATCGCCCTTTCCGACCTCCTCTCCAATGAAACAAAATAAATTTTTATCGACCTTTGCGTTTAGGTACTGACTGCCAGTATGTCTATTTTTTCTAGACATACTGGCAGTCAGTCTTTAGGATAATGGTAAAGAGGAGTTTCATGTCTTTGCAGACTCTACGCCAAGAGATACAAGGAAAATTTTTTGATTAGCAAAATGAAGTTTTTCTTGCAAATTTACAGCTAAGTTGTAAAAATGAGGCTCAAAATTACAATTGAGTTGTAAAAATGCGACGCATAAAACGCCTGTTAAAACCATCGACACAAAGTTTCTTTCTTTTGGGGCCCCGAGGTACTGGGAAAACTACGTGGATAAAAGATCATTATGCGCACGCAACCTGGATTGATCTCCTTTTGCCTCAAGAAGTTAGCTTTTATGGAGCTAAGCCCGAACGCCTGATCAACACAGCTGAAGGAGCTGGGGACGGTAAAACGATTGTCATCGATGAAATTCAAAAAATTCCTGAGCTACTTTCTGTTGTGCATCACCTTATCGAACAAAAAAAAGGCTATCAATTCATCTTAACGGGATCCTCTGCAAGAAAACTCAAACGATCTGGCGTTGATTTACTCGCAGGTAGAGCCCTTCTTAAATTTATGAATCCTTTTGTTGCCGCTGAAATTGGATCATCCTTTTCTCTAGAAAAAGCTTTAGAAATTGGCATGCTTCCACTCACTTGGGACAACCCTTCTCCTAAAGCGGTATTGACCGCCTACACAGCATTGTATCTAAAAGAGGAAATCCACGCTGAAGGACTCGTAAGAAATATAGGAGATTTTGCCAGGTTTTTGGAAGTCATGAGCTTTTCTCACGGGTCTTTACTTAATTTGAATAACATTGCCTCCGAGTGCAATGTGAGTCGATCGACAGTGTCTAACTATTTACAGATTTTAGAAGATATGCTTCTTGGCTACACCTTGAATGTTTTTACAAAACGGGCAAAGAGAGCTTTGACTTCTCACCCAAAATTCTATCTTTTCGATGCAGGAGTCTTTCAAGCACTTCGTCCAAGAGGCCCATTGGATAGACCAGAAGAGATCCATGGAGCTGCTTTGGAAGGATTGATCGCCCAACATCTTAAAGCGTGGATAGACGATCAACAGGCCGATTATGAATTAACTTTCTGGCGCACGCGCGGGGGATCCGAAGTCGATTTTGTGCTCTACGGGAAAGATTGTTTTATTGCTGTCGAAGTGAAAAATGGCGATACAGTCTCTAAAAACGATCTTTCCAGCTTGAAAGCCTTTAAAGAGGATTATCCTGAAGCAAAACTATTTCTTCTCTATCGAGGTCAAAGATGCTCAATGCAAGATGAAATCCACTGCATTCCAGTACAAGAGTTTCTACTGAATATTCTCCCTTCTTTGTCATCCTCATGCATATATACCGCTCGTGATTCAAGAATCGGTTCTGACCGCGTCGGCTAGCCATTGAATTTGAAGCTGTCTGCATCGCCTAAGGTTTTTAACCTTGGCTGCTTCGACAACGACTCCGTCTGCTTTAAATTCAAGGCGCCTCCTTGTCATTTCTAAGGTTCTTGAACCACTCTCGGTATAGACGTACACATACTGTGCAATTTTTCCATGCACAGTACTGCACAGTAAATTGCACAGTAGATTTATGGCGACTTGAGGGAGAACTACCAACCGCACCCTCATCGAAAAGCGCCACAGCAAACTGTTCAATATTTTTATCTGTTCAATATATGTTGAACAGTGCATTATAACGAACAGAAGGTAATCGCAATGAAAGGTCGCTTCCTAATAAGTTCCAATGAAGACCCGGCAGAGGGAAATGTCTATGCAGACAAATCTTCCCTCATCCTTGATTGGCTGCTTCGAGAAGGGGTTTCCAAGAAAAGCTTCTCATTGAGAGAAGTTGCTAAAAAAGCAGAAGTAAGCCTCGGTCTAGCTCAACGCGTTTTCAGTATTTTGGTATTGAAAGGATTTCTACAAGCTGAGGGAATAAGAACTGCCAAAAAGTTTTTATTTAATAAACCAAAAGAACTTTTAGAAAGTTGGTTAGAACATTATAGTATCCTGAAAAAATGTAAAATCATGACATATACCTCCGCTCTTTCTGGAAAATCAGAATGGTTCAAGGCTTTAAAGAAATTTGGAGTTGATCAAAACGTAATCTTAGCTCTTCATTCAGCAGCTGAAAGCTACGGCTATAAAAACACCAACTTAGAGGGGTTAGAACTGTATATCCTCGATCCATTAATGCGAAAGAAGTTAGAAATCGCTCTGCAATTAGACCCGCAAGAAAGAGGGTACGAAGTTTTATTGATCGAACCCTATTACAAAATGCTTCTCAATCAAAACAGGAAAAATGGTAAAGAAATTGGCGTTTGCCCACTTCTCCTTACCTTTTTAGATCTTTACCACTTTCCCTTACGAGGACAAGAACAAGCAGAATTTATCGCTCAACGAGCGCCTGAACTGAAACACATCTACAAACGCCGCAAGAACAAATGAAACAAATTCAAGAAGACAAAATCATTTCAGAATTTTTAAAATCGCTAGGACCATGGAAAGAGTTCGTTGTTATCGGAGGCGGTTTTGCTCTTTTCGTTTATAAACTTTACCTTTTGCAAGTCGAGACCCTTCTATCATCTCTTTGACATTTAGGTCTTCTATGCAAAAATGTAACAAAAACACCCAGTTGCGATTAATGGGTTTTTCTGTTACATTTATAACATGATAAGATCGAAATATTCAGAGGCCTTTAGAGCCCTTTCAAAGAAAGAGGTTTTTTCTTCCGCGGAGGGCAGGGAGGCGGGAATTCCTTCTCGTATGCTGGCCTATTTCTATGAAAAGGGGCAAATCGAGAAGATCCGGCGAGGAATGTACAAGATCAAAAACTTTGATTTCGATTCGGCATTCGAATGGGAAGATTTGGCATTAACCGCTTTGAGCATCCCAAATGGCGTCATTTGCCTCATTTCAGCTCTATGCTATTACGGTTTGACAGATGAAATCATGAGGGAATTTTGGATTGCTGTTCCCCACGCCACTACCTCCCCTTCCAGAGAAAACGCCCACATTATCCGGATGCGCAATATTTCTTTCGGAAAGACTTCAGTCAAAATCGGCAGCCAGAAGATTAAAATCTTCGACCGGGAACGGACCGTTGTTGATGCATTCCGCTATCTAGATAAAGAAACCGCTTTAAAAGCCCTGCAAACCTATTTAAAATCAGGCAAAGAAAAAAAACCTGATATTGACAAGCTTCTAAGATATGCAAAAAAGCTCAGAGTCGATTTAAACCCTTACATTTCAGCATTTACATTATGAAATCTGCAATCGAACAATCAATCAAAGAAAAAATCAAAGCCCTCTCTAAAGAAAGGGGATCTACTTTCGCTGAAACTTGGAGAAATCTGATCCTTGAGAGATTTCTCACACGCTTGAGCCTGTCTCCCTACAAAGAAAACTTCATTCTGAAAGGAGGCACACTCCTGGCCAAGTACATCCACCTTGGAAGGGAAACACAGGATCTCGATTTCTTTATTCAAAAGCTGGCGAATACAGAACAATCATTGAGAACTGTTTTGCAAGTAATTTGCGATGTCGATGCCAATGACAGCTTTTCCTTCGAAATCGCTAAAATCAAAATCCTCGACCATTCGCAGCTTGCATACACAGGTGCTGAGATCACCTTGCAGGCACTATTCGGCGCTACGAAAACAGTCATACGCATGGATTTGGGATTCGGCGACCGCGTGGATCCGATTGAACATCCGATAAATTTGACCGCCACATCGAAAGGTCCCCTCTTTGAAAGCGGAATTTCTTTGCATTGCTATCCGAAGGAATTCATTTTTGCAGAGAAGTTAGAGACGATTGTTTTCCGTGGGGGAGGCAATACCAGAATGAAGGACTTCCACGATCTCTACTCCCTGGTAAGTCTGAATATTTTAAACACCTCTTTAGCGAAAAAAACCGTCCAGCTCGTTTTTCATCACAGAAAGACTCCTCTTAAGAAGCTGTCGACTTCCCTCGGAAAAGACACTCTTAAAACGATGGAAAAAAACTGGAGCGCATACCACAAAAAAATCAAATCAAAGAAAGGCGCAATCAAACTTCCAGAATCCATAGAAGAGGTTGTTTCCAACGGTGAATCAAT
>DATECD010000106.1:0-11157 GCA_035287065.1 Chlamydiales bacterium
AGACCGGCCCAGTAGCAAATTGCGCACTTATGAACGCCAAGAAGAGCACGGATTTTTTGGAATCGATTTGCAACATATCTACCGTGCCATGGACTTGGTCGAACCTTTACAGGAAGCGTTTCAAAAACAAGCATTTGAAACAGCTCATTTGTTTTCAAAACGGCCGTTGGATTGCTTTTTTTTTGATGTGACGACTCTATATTTTGAAAGTGTAGTTCAAGATGAGCTCAAAAGCTTTGGCTTTAGCAAAGACCAGAAACACCATTCTGTGCAAATTGTCTTAGCTCTCCTTGTTGATGGTCGAGGCCTCCCTTTGGCCTATGAGACATTTGCCGGAAATCTTGCAGGAACAAAAACCTTAATTTCTGTTCTGACGGCCTTAAGAAGGCGTCTTTCGATTAGAAATGTAACGGTTGTGTGTGATCGAGGTATGGCAAGCAAAGCCAATATAGAAGCTCTGGAGACGCAAGGATTTCACTATGTAATTGCGAGCAAATTGCGAAGTATTTCACAAAATCATCGGATTAATGATCTTTCGACCTATGGCCCCCTGCCGCATCAGGAAGGCATTCCTGATAGAGAAAAGGTATTATTTCGCACTCTGCCTCATCCTCAATACGAAGACACGCTCCTAATTTCAACTTACAGTCCATCTCGAGCCAGAAAGGATCAACAAGATCGTGAAAGGCTTCTTGAAAAATTACAAACAAAGCTGTCAGGGCAGGCTAAAGAGGCATCCGTCAAAAAGGTTATGAGCAATAGTGGGTACAAAAAATTCACGGAAGTGCAAAAAGGCTCACAGGTCACTCTCAACGAAATAGCAATAGAGGAAGATGCTGCTTGGGATGGTTTTCATGGGATTACTGTATCAAACAGCTCAGAGCTAACTGTCATGGAAGCTCTGGCGCGATATCGAGAGCTTTTGCATGTAGAAGAGACATTCCGAATAGCCAAAAACAACCTAAAAGCAAGACCAATGTTCCATTGGGTTCCACGTCGAATTAAAGCGCATGTTCTGCTCTGTTTTATAACACTTTACATCGAACGGTTTTTGGAAATTCAGCTTCGAGAAAACGGCACCCCTATCTCGCCCGAGAAGATACGACACGCATTGGCCGGCGTTCACACATTGTACTTCGAAGACAAGAGTGTCTCAAAAACCGGTCAAATGCACTCTCAATTGTCTTTGGATGCAAAAACAATTTTTCAAGTTCTAGGCTTATCCACAGATCGGACCACAACTGCAGATGAAAGCCTCTGTTGTGTCTGATTTTTTAACCTTATCATCTTTATAATAAACATCTTGAAAAACTAAGTGTCAAAGTCAGGATGAAGGTCGGAGAACTTGGGCTAAGACAATTCGACTCTGTGCCGCATGCAGGCTTCGGCGTAGGATTCGAGCGCCTAATCCTATTCGCCACGGGAATGGAAAACATCCGCGACGTTATACCATTCCCGCGTTTCTCCGGCTACGCAGAGTTCTAAGTCGCACTATCGTATTTTCCTCTGCATGCAAAGCCTCCTGAAGCCGAATACGCCTAAAATGATTTGAAGGAATATTGTCCAGGCACTCTAGGCCGTTTCTATAGCTTGCCAAAGCATTTTCGTGCTCTTCCAGGGAAGATTCAGTCCTGCCTAACAGCTCATACAAATCTGCCTTTAAATAAGCGTCTTTTCCCCTTGAGCAAGAAAGCCAATTCTGGAAATGGTTTTTAGCTTCCTGCCACTTATTCTCCAAAAAGCAGATCTTGCCTTGCAAAATCAGATTGGTTTTATCCCTCTGCGCGGCGGCTCTGAAATCGTCCAATGGCGCCCTCTGGGGAGGGCCTACGAGCACAAGGCCACCCTGCATAAGCGTCGTTCCTCGAAAATAGAGCGACGCCGGGTCATTTTTGCGAATGCGCAAAGAGGAAGAGAAGTCATTAATTGCATCTTGGAAACGTTCTAAAGCCAGATAGGCCAAGCCTCTCCCAAAATATATTTCATAAGAGGCAGAAGGCGTCTCTTCTTGTTTCTGCTGAATCAACATAAGTGCATCATTATAACTGTTCAGCGACTCTTCAAATCGCAGAGAATCATAAGCCTCGCTTCCCAGGCTAACCAGACGATCAACCTCCCTTAAAATGCGCAACGATTCAGCCATCTCTTTTCCAGCCACTTCTTGAGCATTAATCTCTGATCTTTTTTCCATCTCTTCAGCAGCTACAGAATCAGCATTAGCTTTATTCTGCAGGATAGACTCTATTGCAGCTTTTCCGACTTTGTATAAAGTACCGCCGACAATTATAACCTTAGTAAAAACATTTAATATCCTTTTAATATCTTCTTTTGAGTGAACCGGCGATGTCATAAATCCTCCTTACCTTGTTTTGTATTTTTTTTAAAAGCTACATAATTACACATCCGGGCGCATCCGCATCCCATGCCTTTTGCGTCTCTTTTTTCAAAACTTCATCGTTTGACTTTTCCGCAAGATCTTTCGCTATTTTAAAATGCTTTCGAGATTCTGAACTATTAGACTCTACCCCTGGAAATGCGCTCTCCTTGTAGAGATAACCAAGCTTTAGGTTTGCACAAACGTGATCTTGCTCTGCAGCCGTCTTGTAATACCCGACAGCTTCGGCTTGGCGGCTATTTTGAGCCCGCTCCCCCATGAGAAAATTAACATCAGCCCAGCGGCTTTTCGCTTCTGCTCTATCGATCTTTTTCTCCATGGCAAACTTAAGATATTTATGAGCATCTGGAAGAAGGCCGGCGTCAACAGGCGCTCTCTTATACTGCAAAAGAAGCAAAGAGCCAAGCTCGTAAGCGGCATTCCTTCTCATGCTGTCGTCGGCATCTTGAGCATCGGCAACCCCTTGCAAATATCTCTTCGCATCGGCTTCATTTCTCAGAATCACTCTGCCGTTTTCCGTCAAAGAGCGCATGCCAAGGTCGTACATTGCCACCAATTTGAATCTACTCTCCAAAGAGTTCGAGTCTGCGGCTTGGCGAAGATATAAAGCGGCTTGTGTTAAATTTATTGCAGCGCAATCGCTGGTTGTATGAATATTCCATAAATTAAAAGCCGACGAGTCGTTAAGTTTTGCTCCTTCTTTATAATTTTTAACCGCCTCATTTAAATTCCTCTCTACTCCAAATCCGCCGTTGCTATACATATAACCTAAATAATGATATGCGTGGAGTTTACAAGAAGAGTTGTTGCTTAAAATGATCTTTCTGCACCACTGCAAAGCCTTTCCGTAATTTTGAGGAATGGCTCTATTTTTTCCTAAGTAATAAGCTTCGGCGATTTCTTTCTGTTTTTCAACATCGCCGGCCTCCGCCGCGAAAATATCATTCATCGGGTTTTTATCATTGATTTTATGAGCCTCATCGAATGCATGTTGAGCCTTTGCTTTAATCGCTTTTTTTTCAGCGCCTTGAAATTTCTCGTGCTGAATAAAGTCATAACACGCCTCTCCGGCGGCTGTCCAGAGAGCCTCTAACTGCTTTTTATTGGTATTGATATTCTTTGTGTTAAAAATTGCCAATTCGTAGGCCTCTATAGCATTACGATAATCGCCTAATTTGGTATGGCATCTTCCCCTAAACTCAAAAACTTCTGCGATCTCTTCATGGTCAATATTAGACCTTAGGCGCTCTGATGCTTTGCCAAAATTATCAACGGCAAGCTGCCAATTTTTCTCGCAAAAAGCCTTTTTTCCTAATAGAATATGGCCGTTAGAGTTTAATTTAACTGCCGCATCCAGATCGGCAAGAGCTGCAGGAGGCATATCTTCCCCTTTAATTATGTTGAGGCGCATCCTTGCGGTAGCTCTAAGTTCTAGGGCATCAGTATTGTTCTTGCGAAGTCTTATAGCCTCGTCAAAATCCTCTATGGCGCCCTCAAAATCTTGCAGCTTGCAAAGCACGGATCCTCTCATTAAAAAGACGTCTGCCATTGTAGATTGATCTAAATTTTCGAAATCTAGGATCGCGCTATAGTTTGCATTAGCCTCTTCATATCTATCGCCTTTTAGAGCGTTATCAGCCCTGTCGATCAAAACACTGGCATCATGCATTTGCTCTCTTTTCGTCGAATCATCTTCCATGTCTTTTTCTTGAGTTTTAATAAATTCCCTCTGACGCTTTTGAGTTTTACTAATTTCATCTTTAACCCCTCTATTATAATACGAACTTACTATAGCATTTACCCCTGCTGCTGCAGCGGTTGTAGAGGCCTGCATTCTTACCGAATATTCCATGCCTCGCTGGAGATCAGCAGATTGTTGCGCTCTTTGTTCCATTCTTTGAACAAGATCTCGCACGCTCGTAACATGATTAACAGGCGACGTCATAACCTTCTCCTTCTTTTATTTATATGTCCTTGAAATATCCGTTCATCCCTATCTAATTTAAACAAACTATTCATGGCTATCCTTTGCGCAACGCCTGCCATGCTTCTAGTCTCCTCAACAGTTGGAGGAACCACTCTACAAAATCTGGAAGTCACTAAATTATCAATTAAAGATACGTTGTCCATGGTACGCAATGATGAGATTGCCGTTACGCCTACATTAGCAGCACCGGCATTGCAACACTCCATAGCTGCGCCAACAACAATTACAGACGCTCTAGTCTCTTTATATTCTCTTTCAACCTCCTGCTCCAAACGAAGGATTTCGCCGGAACTCCCATGTTGGGATTTACACTCTTTCGACTTCTCGTACAGGCTTGCCCCGATTATATCATCACCGTTCTGAAAATGGATCGCGGCAAGGCCTGTATTAGCAGTTCCGGACTGAGGATTAAGCTCCAGCGCCCTTCTAAATTTCTCGTCTGCTTGCGCTTTTTGATTTAAACGAAAATAGGAGGCTCCGCTGTCTAAAAGAGCTTTTTCATTGTCCGGATCTCCGGCTAAAAATTCCTCATACTCTTCCGTTGCTTTTTGATGTTCGCCTTTATCGGCATATAGAGAACCCAAGCGCAGCGTCAGATCTCCAACAGGAGCTCCTCTAATAGCCTTTGCTTCTCTCGTCCAGCGTATTTCCACGTCAATGTCTTTCCTGTCATTTGCATCATCGGCCAATTTTATTCTTACCTTGTAATTACCGGCGTCTATCGAAGCTTCCTTGCTCCAGAAATCCCTTGCTTTATCAAGATCTTTTTTTCTATGGAAATGGTCCCCAAGTTCCTGATTGTAATTTTTTGCATTTGGGCGGCTCTTCAGGTAACCGGTAACTAGCGCCACCCCATTTTCTTGAAGCGCAGCTCCTGCCGCTCTACCTTCTTCGCTACCGGCTTCTCTCTCAAGCTGTTCGCCTTCATCTATCAACAGAAGCCCCATCTTTGCTTCTGCAACCATTGCCAGGCTTTTTTGGGTGTTTGTGCGCATTTTAGCATCTGCGGCAGCTTGATTTATGATTGGCTTCAACTCTTCTATAGCATCTCCGCGGCAGCCTTCATTCCTGTAGATATCAGAGAGCCTCAAATGGGCACGCCATTCATTTGGATCTCGCAAAACAGACTCCGCAAGCTGCTTCTTTTCTGATCCGGTATCTTTTGCGTCTTTGAAAAAACCTGCTGATTTCATGTGATAAGAGGCGGCTTTCACAGGATCTTTGCATGCCCTTCCTGCACTATCATAATACCGGGCGGCAAGAAGAGGCTTTTTTTGCTCTTCATATATCTTTGCAAGACGCAAAGATTCTTCTAAAGCACCTTCAGGATCAAGCTGAATCACTCTCTTTAAGTGCTCTATCTCTTTCTTCTTTCTGTCAAAGCCCTTGACCGCTCTTCTTCCCGGAGCAGCTTTATTGATCCCTTTACGCAATAGTATAGCCTCGATGCGATGCTTTTGAGGATCGTCGTCCGAAAGCTGCTGCGCCCTCTCGAATGCTCCATCCCCATTTCCCGCAAGAGCTGCAATAACCCCAAGCTTTCCATTAATCTTGTTTTTCCACTCTGCAACTTGGGGATCCGAAGAGCTGCGCGTGTTCAAAATCTGTAAATGGCTGTCGGCTTGCGTCCAAAGACCTGCATCCACGCTCTCTTTGATGCACTCCCTGCGCATCTCTTCATCATCCGGGTAAAGATGCGTATAGTAGTTCAACACTCGAGCTGCCTCATCTCCTTTACTGCCTTTGCGATAGAGGCCGACAAGCGTTTTAAAATCATCTCCATTTCTCTCTGGGCATTTAGTAGTCAGCTTTTCAAGTGACTCTATTGCAGCTCCGTCATTTCCGGCTTCAACATCCTTTCCAGCTTTCATTCTCAGCGTAAGAAAAAAATCGGGATCGTCTCGTAAAAGAGCGGGATAGAGATGATTCAATTCATCGTTGTCGTGTAATTCTGATGAAACAACTGCTAAATGGCGCCTCACTCTCCTTGTATCTTCATTCGAAGACGCCTGCTCAGAGCCCTCAGGGATCAAACTCAAAAAGCCTTTGCAATGGCCGGAATGCCTTACCAACCGCTCCTTATCTCCGACATCGCCTTCTTTCAAATCTGCAAAGACCAGATCGCTGACAACCTCAAAAGTAGCGCCCCCATTTTCATCTACTTTTTGAGCGAATTTGTAGACGTCGCCACTATTTTTACTGTTTTTTGCAATACGATATTGAAGTTGATATGACGATAGAATCTCTATTCCAACCGTTAACTCTTTCGCTTTCTTCCAATTTCCGTTATCAAACAGATACTCAGCCTGTTTAACCTTTATTTCATTACGTTGCCCATCACTTTTAGACAAGCCGACAGCCTTTTCAAATAGAGAGTCTGTTACGGCATCACTGCGCAAGCTATGTTTTTCTGCCGCCCATAGAATATCGTCAACGTTATCTATTTTCCCGCTCTCAATAAGTGGATCAATGATTTTTAAAGCCTCATCAGTTTCTCCTAGATTGTCATAAGCAAAAGCCTGCTTCTTTCTTGCAAGAATGCTGTTAGGATCTATTTTTTGAAGATATTCTTTCGTGCAGGCAACAGTCTTGCTCCAATCTCCGCAGGCAAATGCAGCATTGACTTCATCAGTCACTCTTTTCCGCATTAACGCATTTTGATAGTTTGTCCACGGTGCCGCAATACTTTCGGAGCAGAACTTTTCCCAGTTGCCAATGCTGTTTTTCCCTGAAAATTCAAGCCCTTGCTCTTCGTTCCACTTTTCATTACTTCTTAAAAAGCCGTCCAACCCTGGCGTTGTCCCGACAATAAAAACATAGTTTTTGCAGTGATTAAACATATCCCCTGAAATTTTGGCTCTCAACGCGAAGATCTTTTCACTCTTTGATGGATCGTCTGGATTTGCAACAGTGAATTCGTCTATGGACCATTTCAGATTTTCATATTCAAGCGACGGCTTAACCAAAATGGCCCCCCCGCGTCTTGCGATTTCTTTTAGAAGAGGAATCACTGCTTCATCCGTATTCGGAGGTTTACGTCTAGGGGGCTCAGTGATAATATTTACATTTACTCCAAAAGAACCACTGCCTCCAACCGGGACAGAATTTGAATACGAAACGGAACGACCGTCAAATGAAATCTGCCCCCTTTCCAGCAGGCGATTAGCCATACTAAGCGCATTTGGCGCCTTGGGCAAAGGCTTAATATTATAAAAACTGGGATCCTGATTCTTTAGCTGCTCCTCCACGAAAAGCTTAGTATCGGCAATGATGTTCTTTTTATCTCCTCCAGTCTTAGCCTTTGGTCCTGTTACTCCGCTACCAATCGTCGATGGCGGTTGAAAAGCATTTGATTGCAAATTTTGAGAAGGCATCGGCAAATTAGCAGCTGGCGATCTATTGGCAACCTTATCTCTACAAGCCTTTTTATTAGGACGACTATCGGACTGCCCTGAGTTATCAGTCGATTGTCCATCAAACGTAGTGAATGGAGGAATCGGAAGAGCCGGAACAAATGGCGAAGGCTTCTCTTCGCGAAAAAAAGAGCCTTCCGCCATTGCTTTTTCTATGAAATCCATCTTGTGCGGCAGAATTGGATAAGAAGGCTGGCTGTCTAAAACATCCTCCGTTGCAGGATATAAAGAATTCGATGCGATAATCCTCTCGCGAACATCGTCGTTACGGTATTTTCTATCTAAAAGAGCGCGTTGATCACCCGTAAGCTTTACTCGATATATGTTTCCGGCAAGATGCTCTCCAAGAAGGTTTACAGAGTCAGGCTCAGAAAGAAAAATGTTAAGAAGATTTATCTTATTTGCATCAAGAACGCCGAACTGGCTTTTCATCATGGATTTATTACCGACAGGATCAACAGCATATGCCGTATCTCCGAAGCGATATCCTGAACTCAGCGAGAGATTTCCCCCTTGCGAATGGCCGAAATGGACTATCTTATAACCCTTATCTTTAACTATAGAAAGGTTGCCCACATATTCTCGAAAAGCGTCAGCATCGGTTTGATATGCCGAAGGCAGTCCTACTACCATGGGAGCTCCATTTACAAAATCTTTTACCGAAGCGCTTCCTCTGTGGCAAATCGAAACTATCTTAAGATTGTCGTCGACGGCTGCAACACCGTAATATCCGCTGCAATCCGCGCCTCTTCCCGTAACTTGACCGCTGTTAGTTAAATAGACGGATCCCGCCGGCAGCTTTCCAGGATTCGGATCATACGGCCAATTAGAGAGCCTTCCTACGACCTGAGGCTTAATTCTATCGTTAACATTAGTGCCATCGCCGCTAGGCAACGGCACATTTGGAGGGGTAAACGATGGAACTTGAGCGGCAAAAAAGCCAATCGGCCGCACCATAAAACCTCCTTAGCGAATATTATGCTTTAATCAGCGGCCCCGCTGAAAATTTTTCTCTCGAAAAAGGCATAAACCCAGGCCTTAAGGCCTGGGCTTTGAAATACCCGTCCCTTAAGGGCCAAGTTTCCTCCGGAGGACGGATCCTGGAGATTTGAGAAGTCCGATGCAGCCAACCACTCCCATGCGGTTAGTGAAGCAGAACGACAAAAAAGATCCCGGTTCAAGCCTTTTCTCGAGACAAAATTTACAGCGGGAGCTGCTGTTTTTTAATGTCCTTTGCAAGAGAGACCAAAGCCATCTCTGCAAATCTTCTCTGAAAATAGTCTGCGCGCGGCAAGTCTACTCCTACGCCTGCAGCTCCGTTGCGATAGAGCTTAGCAAGCTTCAACGCAGCTTGCTGTGCAAAATAAGGCATCGCCTCTTCTTGCTCTATCGCTACCAAATAATGGATGGCTTCCGTAGGACGAGCCTCGTATCCTATTCCTCCATCGATCATAAGCTCTGAAAGACAAAGAGCTGCTTTAACACGTTTTTCAGGAGTTATATGCAGGCTGTTAGCCGCTTTCAGCAAATAATGCGCAGCTGAAAAACCCTCTATGCTCGTCCTAAAATACATTGTTCCAAGCAGAAAGGCAGCCTCGTCATTATTAAACAGATCTGCAGCTTGAATATAATATAACAATGCATGATGGCCATCATTCCCTATACATCTAAGATCGTCGCATTGTGTATCATTAAATGTACTTCCCAATCCAACAGCAGCCTCGCCTTTCTGATCGTCGCTTGCCAAGTTATTTATCTTCGCCAGCTGAAAATACCTTCTCGCCCTGTAAACATCGCGCTCAACCGACGGACAGCCTCCGTAAAAAAGCCTTCCAAGCAGCAGCTGCGCAGCAGGATCTCCATTATCTGCCGCAAAGACCGCCATCATTAAATTATGGCCGTACGGCTCCCTCGCATTTTCGTACTGTTCCATTGCCCTTTCCTGCTGATGCATCGCAAGATAGCAATCTCCAACGCAGTTATAGAAATAGCCGCGCTGTTCCGTTTTTTTTATCTCGACTCCTGAGATAGCCTTTTCATAAGAAGCGATGCTCTTTCTTAATTCAGCGCACCTGTCATCTACCGCACGTATTGCCATCGCTCTTTTTGAATAGACCTTGCCAAGGAGAGCTCTCCTCTCTACCTCAAGACAGATATTATCCAATTCACCCTCATGTCCTAGCAGCTCCAGCGCATTAACAAGATCGCCGCTCAAAATCGCACACCTTGCCTCTGATATGCGCTGCTCGCCGGCATCGTTCAACGGAAAAGCTTCGTAAATATCTGTCGCGGCATTTCCTGTGACTCTTCCCGTTTCAGAACAAATAACCAATCCCCCATCCATCAGAGCCTTCCCGCGAAGCAGCCTCAAATTTTTATCGCCTTTTCTTATTCTTAGGCAGCGCGAAAAATCCTCCTCTGCTTTTGAAAATTCTCTCTTCTCCAGGTGTGCAATACCGCGCATTCTGAAAATATTCCATTCAATATCTCTATCGATATCGTTATACGAAGACAGAATCCAATCGCACCTTGCTATCGCCCCTAAAAAATTATTTTTTTCAAGACAGAGTCTAACGACACTCAAATCGCTAACAATCTTTCCGCAGCTGTTCCCGGCGTTATTTCTATTTGCAACGGAAATTAGCCTCGCCGCTAAAGAACCTATGGTGTCGATTTCTTCAGCTTGAACGTGTGCTGAAAAATTGCATCTATTATTAACTGAATTATATATTGGTGCTGACATAGAGTTCTCCTGGCAGTTACACCGAACGTGTTAAAATTGTGTTAAGAATACGAAAAGAGCCTGTTCTGATCAATTGCTTTTTTGCAACATCAGCTCCTTGAAAACAATCTCCAAATCAAATCCGCGGCTGAGAAGCGCGCGCGCAGATCGCGCGTTCTTTTTTGGATCTTCGCCGCGAACAATCCTGTTTTTATCCAGGTAAGCAGATATAGCCGTCCTCTAGCGAAATGATTTGCGCCAAGTTAACTTGGCGCTTCTCACAACGAAAGATTTTCAGATTCCTCTTTTTCACACCACCTACAAAGGCAACATCCCCGATGTTGCCCTTTTTCCGGAAGTTACCCAAGAACTCTTACGAAGACGCTCTGCTGTTTTTGGCCCCTCAAAAGAGATTACCCTTGTATTTGACAAAAAAGCTACAAAGTAAGCGCCTAAAACCGGGCTTACGGGGCTCGGTCCGGTATCGGTCTCGAACGGAATTGTGCAACAACGGCGTATTGGGACGAACACTGCTCAAAGTCGAGATAAGCACTTATCGAGATTTTGAACATATTAAAGAAGCTTTCAAACATATGAAGAATCGAAACTATCTTCGATGGAAGACGGCGGTTCACTGAAC
>DATECD010000107.1:0-12526 GCA_035287065.1 Chlamydiales bacterium
AGCCCATGGCTTACTCCTTAATTTTTTTGGGACTTTGATCCCGTTTTACATTGGAGATCTTACGATCCTCCGCTTTAGGAGTAAGCCTTTTTTTAACTGTAAACGCACGCTTTCCTCCTTAAGAAGGCGCGATCACATTATGTCTATTGTCGAAGACATCGAGGGTTTAAAAAAATTAGGGGTCGGCCTCAAGATCATTACGGGAGATAACAGGCTCATGGCCAAGCATTTCGCAGATCTCCTCAAACTTCCAAAAGATAGCATTCTCACCGGTGAAGAGATTCGAACAATGAATAGCAGGGCTTTGACTTATCAGGTCAAACACAAAGCAGTTTTTGCAGAAATTGAGCCCAACCAAAAAGAGCAGATCCTTTTGGCATTAAAAAAAGCGGGCTTTGTTGTTGGATTTTTAGGAGATGGCATTAATGATGTGACGGCTTTACATGCAGCTGACGTGGGCATCTCTGTAGATACAGGCGCCGATGCGACAAAAGAAGTCGCTGACATTGTTTTACTAGAAAAAGATCTATCGGTTTTGCAAGAGGGGGTAAAAGCAGGAAGAGTCACATTTGCCAATACGCTAAAGTATATTTTCATGGCGACAAGTGCCAATTTTGGAAACATGTTCAGCATGGCTGGCGCCTCTCTATTTTTACCCTTCCTCCCCTTATTACCTCAGCAAGTTTTACTCACAAACCTCATGGAAGATTTTCCCGAAATGGCAATTGCAAACGATCATGTCGATGAAGAAAGAATAAAAAGTCCCTTAAGATGGGATCTCTCATTTATCAAAAAATTCATGATCGTTTTTGGTTTGATCAGTTCTATTTTTGATTTTGCCACATTTGGCCTCTTGCTTTCGTTAAAAGCTTCTGTTGAAGAGTTTCGCACCGGTTGGTTTGTCGAATCGGTCGTATCAGCGGCATTCATCGTCTTGATCATTCGCACCTTTAGACCTTTTTACAAAAGCAAACCTTGCAAATCGCTCCTGATCGCAGTGCTCGCCCTCATTGGATGCACATTCCTACTCCCCTTTACTCCACTAGCTCCCCTCCTTGGCTTCACAGCGCTTCCGCTCAAGTTCTATGTATTTATCTTGATCGTCATCGTCCTCTACATGTTCTTAGTTGAACTTGCTAAAAAGTATTTCTTAAGACGGTGGGGGAAGGCATAAGATCGGGATTGGATTCTACTTTTTGAAATCGGCCTCCTACTTTTACAAAGAGCCCAGCCTCCTCCGGCTCAGAGATCTCCAGGTAAGTTTAGGATATATTGAATGGAGAAAATTTGAGAGTACTATCCGAAAGGCAATACAGTCCTCCACGCAGTCAGAAAATAACCCTCAAAACCATTTTGTCGCCGTCGACAAAATGGTTCATATCGGCAGCCAAACAGAGAGAAAAATTGAGGATTACCATCTTTCTCGCTTTGCATGTTACCTCATTGCTCAAAATGGAGATCCACGCAAACCTGAAATCGCAGAGGCACAAAAATACTTTGCTATCCAAACGCGTCGTCAGGAAATCTCAGATCAAATGGCAGCCGACCAGGAGCGAGTCGAGACTCGCAAGCAGGCCACCATTGCATTCAAAGCCCTTTCAGGAGTTGCAAAAGAAGCGGGAGTGCAAAGTAAAATGTTCGGCATCTTTCACGATGCCGGCTATAAAGGCTTATATGGCGGATTTGGGGCAGAAGCGATTAAAGCCCGCAAGGGAATAGCGCAAAAAGATGATCTCATGGATAGAATGGGAACAACTGAACTGGCAGCAAATCTATTTCGCATGACGCAAACAAAAGAGAAATTAAAACGAGAAAATATCAAAAATCAACAAGACGCTTTTGTAACTCATGAGGAAGTCGGAAAAGAAGTAAGAAGAGCTATTTCAGAAATAGGAGGGACTCTCCCTGAGAATATTCCTCCAGAAGAGCCAATTAAAAATGTAAAAAAGCGATTAAAAAAAGAACTCGACTCAAATTGTCATAGACTAGCGCTGAGTTTCAGTCAGCTACCAAAAAAACGTTGAAAAACAATTCCTACTTAGCTTAAAATAATGAAATAAGGTAAGTATACTTTATTTAATCGACGTATTTAAGGAGGGTAGTCGTGAAAATTCCTAAAGAAGAGCTAATCGCTATCCTCTCTCAATTCAATCCTTGGTGGCGAAAAGAGAAGATTCCCGATCTTCCCGAGTGGCATCGGGGGGTATTTAAAGAGCTTATGCTGTGGGTTGAAAAGCCACCAACTCATAGAGCCCTCCTTTTGTCCGGCCCAAGGCAGATTGGGAAAACTACCTTGTTGCTGCAGGCAATCCAACAACTCATCAACGCAGGAACGCCTCCTGCAAACATTCTCTATGCTACATTTGATCATCCCGTTTGCAAGTTAGCTGGACTCGATGCTGTTTTAGAAGCTTGGCGCGAAATGGAACCAAAAGCAGATGGCCCAGAATATCTATTCTTGGACGAAGCGCAATTCATCAAAAATATAGGAACCTGGGTCAAGCATCAAGTCGACTTCTTTAAAACAAAGCGCATTATTTTTACAGGCTCTGCAACTCCTCTAGTCCACATTGATCAAGAATCGGGTGTAGGACGTTGGCATACGATTCGACTCTCTACCCTCTCTTTCTATGAGTATTTACAAATCAAAAAAATTAAACTTCCCACAATCCTTTCCATTTCATCTCTTTCTGATTTGTTTAGAACGACCCAAAATGAATTGACTCGGCTGAACGAATCCATTCATGCATTAACTGGACACTTTCATGAATACCTCATCCGAGGTGGCTTTCCTCAAACAGCTCTTATTGAAAGCATCACACAATCACAAAAGCTTCTTCGAGAAGATATTGTAGACAAAGTCTTAAAAAGGGACATGACAGCTCTTTTCGGAGTGAGAAGAATTTTAGAGCTTGAACAGATGTTTATTTATCTTTGCATGCACGATGGAGGGATGCAAGACACACAAACCATATCTAAAGAGCTAGGAATTGCCAAACCAACCGTGCAAAATTTTATCGATTTATTAGAATCGACACACCTTATTTACAAACTCCCCCCTTTTGGTTATGGAAAGGAAGTTTTACGGGGCAAAAATAAACTCTATCTCGGAGATCCAGCCATAGCTCCCGCAGTTCTTATGAAAGGGAAAGCAATTTTAGAAAATGCCGACGCATTGGGAAAGTGTGTAGAAACTGCTGTGATGAGCAACCTCTGGTCTCACTGCGCTTCGAATCACGCCCGATTTAGTTACTGGCGCAACCCTAAGGAAAAAGAAATTGACCTGATTGTTGAAATGGGAGAAAAACTTACTCCCATAGAAGTCAAATATCAGTCACAACCTGTGCAACAACGCGCTCTTATTGGCTTACTTGAGTTTTGCAAAGAGCGACTCTCCACTCAGCACGGATATGTTATCACCAAAAACTCTCAAGACATTGGGCCCTTACAAGAGAAGATCATGCGCATCCCAGCCTCGCTTTTTTGCTATTGGCTAGGTGCCGCAGAATTTGTACAAAAAAACATTCTTTAAGGAATCATTATGCCATTCGATGCACCCCCATACTACCACGAATATACAACGAACAAGAATCTGGACAACCAAGCAGATAACGAAAACATCTATTATTTTGCTTACGGCTCAAATATGGATGACGAGCAAATGGATAGACGAAGAGTAAATGGAGTTCCTTACTTACAGCTGCTAGGGGTGTGGCCAGAGACTTGGGGACAAGAAATTGGGCCTGCAATCCCATTGGGCCGTGCCATCTTAAAAAATTATCAGCTTAATTTTGATAAAAAGAGCGGAAACCCGCAGTATTGTTATGCATCTCTTTACCAAAATCTAAATGCACTTGTTGAAGGCGTTTTATATTTTTTAGACAAAAAGTTAATCAAAGTATTGGATTTCTGTGAAGGCGTTCACTGCAATCAGTATACACGAGAATTAGTGGAAGTTTCGATAGGAAATGAAGTATTTCTAGCTCTAGTCTATATCGCTCATCCAGATTTCCTGACCAAAGGAGGCATTCCTTGCAAAAGTTATCTACAAACGATTCTTCGCGGGGCAGAGAAATTTAGCCTGAGCGATGAATATTTGACTTGGTTAAAAATGTGGGAGGTAGCCGATTGATCTTAACTAGTCGGGATTAAAAGAAATTGGGCCCGCTCTCTTCCCACATCTTCTTGATTAAGAGAAGATAAAACCTTCGAGAGAGATAAAAAAGGAAGGTTTTTGCCTTCCTTTTTTTGTTTTTTTGCCGATGACTGGACTCGAACCAGCACTCTATTGCTAGAAGTAGATTTTGAGTCTACCGCGTCTACCAATTCCGCCACGTCGGCATACGAAGCACGTGAGTATACGCTACTAGGAAGGGAAAAATCAACTCCTTGGATAGCCTCGATGGGCTTTTTCCCAATTATAGACAACAGGCTCCTTAGTCTCTCGGTCAAAACGGACCTGAAATGAGATATAGGGGTAAGGATGGCGATTGTCCCCATCTCTCCCTTCGTCCGCGGAAAAAATTTTGATAAAGAGCTCTTTATTCATCCAAGGTTTAATGCGGGTGTGTGAATCCCCCCGTTCATAGAGCTTAAAAGAATAATTTTCAAAATGTTGTGCATAAGGAGGGGTCTCTTGAAAAAATTGCATGGCAAGCCCCACGATCTCAAGAGGTCTCTCTTCCATTCCCTGAACATAGAAGTCCACTTCGGCGCCAATTTGATGTTTAGAGGTCCGGTTTTCTTTGGAGGGGTCAGAATAGGTGTTGTGGGTAGGACATCGATGACCACAAGTGACAACGACGCGCCTCCCCGTCTTATTCTGGATGTAATTTAAAAGATCGACTAACAGGGGGTAGACTCCCTCTTTTCCATGGATGACAGGAAGGCCGTGAGATGTGCATCCATCGCAATCAGAAAGGGGCACCTCCCCTTCACCTATACTTAAGGAAGAATGGGTCCTACTCCCCTTACATCGAAAAAACTCTTTTGTAATTTTGGGAAGGTGGATGTGTGCCTCCCAAGGGTAAGAGCTTCGCGGCGTATGCGTCGGGGTGGCAAGCGCATAGAAGTTGTCACGACTCTCTCGGAAAATGGCCTCTTTTTTCCGATTTTGCTGTCGCATCTTTTCCCGTTCAGACTCTTCAAACCTGGAGCACTGAATCAATATTAGACTCATCAAGAAAAACAAAAAGAAACGGTTCACGCCGTTCTCCAATTGTCAAAGATGAGTTTATATTTTCTTGCTAAAATTAAAAAAGCAAGCCATGGATTTTCTTCTTCTTTTGATAGCCTAGCCTCTTTTTCTAATGTTTTCTCCGCATCGTAAAAAAGGAGGGAAAAAACAAGCTCTTCTCGGAGCTCATGCTCTGCTAAGGAGATCGACCCTTTTTTCTCTTTTGCAAGCACTTCAAGAAAGGCAATGGAGCGATTGAGACTCTCCTCCAGCTCTTCTATTTTTTCTCTGATTACACTCTCTGTATTTGGAGGAAAAGAGGATTGCAGAACCTCTTCGGTGACTTTATTGCGTAAATCCCACTCATTTTGCAGGTACCGTTTTTCTACTTCTTCAATCGATATACGGGGAATCGCTTCAAATCCAAGTCCCACCTTACTTAAGTTGAGAAATGTGACATCGGGATATTTTTTAGCAAAACGGGAAAAACAGGAAGACTCCATCACCCAACGAATAGCTGTCTCTACGGCTTCTCCTGACGCAGTTTCTTTGCGTAATTTCCGATCCACTCCCATTTCCGCTTTTGAAGGAAGTGGCACTTGATACAGTTCAATCCCTGACGCGTAGCGTGAGTTTCCCGTGTAGGCAAGATCCACTCCCGTCAAAAAGATCGGATTGCATCCCAGAAATTGCGCCCACGCAAGGCAGATCGAAGTGACAGAGAGCGCTTCAGAATCAAGTTCTTGACCCACCAATGATCCAGTTAATTCAAGGGCTTCTTCAATCCAAAGTTCTAATACTCCCCCAATCCCACTACGCATATACCCAAAAGGGCCATTACATGTTTGGAAACACTCTGGGAAAAGACGTGTGGAATAAAGAAATGGCACTTCAAAATGAAAACTATTTTTTAAACGGCGAAATTCCTCCAGATTCGGATCGATCGCCACTCCAAAATGGGGGGCTATTCCCTGTGAAGTTAGAGCCGCAAGTGTCGACCCACCCCCGATCACAAGGGCCTTTTTTTCTATTGTCTTAAGGAGAGGAAGCGCTGATTGCAAAGAGGGACCCGCACCACAAATAACCGCAGGAATCCCTCGAAATTTTCCCTCTAATCGATTTGCGTAAAAAGAGTGGGGAAGAATTTTCAGATTATGCAGAAAATTTTCAAAGAGCTGATAGCCATGCAAACGATCGAGATGCTGAGCCCAAGCAAGGAAAGCCTTTCGAAGGAGCCTTTCTTTGAACTCCTCAACGGCGGCCCCTTTTTTAGAGGGAAGCGCAAAGAGATCAACATGAGCAGAGGGGAGTTCTTCAACAAGTTCTTCTATTTCATCTGGAAAAGCGATTTGCACCTGTGGATTTTCTAACACTTCCCTTGCAATGGGAAGATGTAGAAAAGAGGCAACTACTTCTAAATCCTCTTCTAAAAAAATGAGTCTTCTTTTTGCATCAGAAGAAAGCCATTCGGAAAGTTGTTGATAAGCTTCTCCACACCCAAGCCCATAAAAATAGATCAACTCGGCAGATCCTGGAGAAAAATGAAGCTTTTCCTCTGAAACTATTTCCTTATTTCCAAGATGTGGAAGTAGAAACCCAAGTTTTGGAAAACGCTCCATGAGAAGAGCATAGTGATCATCAACCATCGACCCTCGTCTCAATCCATTTCTTTTGCTCTTGATCCCACTTTCTCTCCAGATAGTTTAAACCACTCCAAATCCCTTCCGCTTTGAATTGTCCCTCTTCGTCCCATCGTTTGAAGTTACACCGCCCATTTCCCAAAAAAAGAATCTCTTCTACCAAGATTCCCTTTCGATTCCATCTCTTGTGAGTCCCAATCGGTTGCCCCTCTTCGTAAATACCCTCATCGCGAAGCTGTCCAGACTCATCCCAAATCTGATCGCTTCCCTGACGATAGCCGCAAGAAAAATAAGATTTTCTTTTCAGCTGCCCATTCGGCCAGAATAGAAGAACTTGCCCCTCGAGTTTCCCTTCACAGTACTCCTCGATTGTCTTCATTTGCCCAGTCTCATAGAAAAAGGTCCTCTTTTTCTCTTCGATCAAAGCATAGATAGCGCCGTTAGGATAGTTCCATTTCGATTGCATGAAGATGCTCCTGAATGACTCGTTGGAAAAAAATCAAGCGGTGAAGCCAGATCTCTTCCCCCTGCCCCATTCCCTGTTCAAAAAAGGGACGAAAGATTTTCCACAAAGGGGACAAGAGAAGATCATAAACTACTTCTCCTTTAAACTCCTCCCCTTGATTGGGAAAAATCGCCTGTTCTGCACATCGCTTTAAACTCATTTCCCATTCGCGCAACTTCTCTTCACTTGGAAGAAGAAAGGGAAGTGCATGAATGGCTTTGTAAACTTGCTGCCGAAGATTGCATTTTTGATGTAATTTCAAAGTAGAGAGAGGCACCGTTTCAAAACGGCCAGCAAAGGGGAGCCCCCCTCCCCTTGCATCGATCCATTGGCGGTCAGTCGCCTGCACACTAAGCTCTTCAAACCACCGTCTTGCCATGAGCCAATCGGGTTGTGTTGTTTCCCCAGTTTCTGCTGTGCAAAGAGAAGTGTGGATAGGATCATTTGGGCGGTGGGGGTATTTAGCGCCATCTGCATAGCAAAGATCCATCCCCACAATGACAATGGGATCACAGCCTAAAAAGTAAGCGATCTGCGTCAAAAAAGTGCCCACTGTCCAGCCTCCATCAAATGGCTCTTCTATTCCATCTAACCAATTGAGAAATGTGTGATGGGTTTCTGGGAACCAGATGGCTTCTCCATGAATAAGAGAAAAATTTTCAGAACTCACTCGACTTTGAAAAAAAAATGGGGTCTCTCCATAAGCATAGCGCTTAGCTTCCCGATAAGGAGCAATAGGATCGATATGACCTGCAAAGTGTGGCTCAAATGGCAAAGCAGCAAGCGCGCTTCCACCAGAGAAAATCAACGCGTTTTCTTGCAGCGTGTGAAGAGTTTGTAAGTGATCTTTCAACGTTGGCCCAGCCCCAACAATGATTGCGGGCGTGCCTGCAAAGGCCCCTTTTAAATAGAGACCATTTCGCACAGGGCGATCGCCTCTCCCTATTTTTGCTTTGAATTGAAGAGTCCCTAAATCTGCACTATCTGCTAAAAGTAAGCCAGCTGCTAGGTGAACCTCTTCTAACTTCCTAGAAAACTCTTTCCAAAAATCGGTAGTCCCCCCTTTTACTTCAAGACATTGCAATACCGATTTCCAAGCAATTTTTTTTGCAATCAGCTCCAACTGAATCGGACTTTCCATCAAAAAAAAAGTCGCTCGATTTTCTCCTTGAAAAAGGTCTTCTATTTTCTTGAGTCGCTCTTCATCATCGTCAACAAAAATAATCCTTCTCTCTTCTTGCATACCACGATCGATCAGGTTCTGTGAATTTTGGAGGGCTTCAGAGTAGTCCAGATTTGAACGATCGTGGTATAAAAGCCACTCTCGATATGTATCTCCTTCTTTAGGATCTAATTGAAGAAGACAATAACAGTGGATCATAGAGAAGCTACAAGCTCAGGATAAGAGGGAAGAAAGAGAACCGAGCGAACATGTTCTTTTTCTTTCCAAAACATTTTAATCCCATTTGGTCTTGCTATCGCAAGAAATGGGGCAGAGATCCATTGATTATATCCCAATAATTGCTTTTCTGCCTCATCTTCTGAATCACCCCCTTCTCCTTTACACTCAATCAAAAGAAGTGGGATCAGCCCCTCTTTTTTTGGAGTAAAGCAAAGAAGATCGATCCTCCGATGGGGGTCAACATCGGGAAGAAGTTGCGCGCAAGCTCCTAACTTTTTTTCTACAGCAAGTAAGCCTTTAGGATATTGAAGAGCCCCAATCATCTGCGCGATGAGTTTTTGCCGCACTCTTTCTTCAGGAGTTGCCGCCACTCTTTTTTTTCGGATTGGATCGTATAGCACAAAAACTATTGAATTTGCATCAATCCATAGTTCTGATCATCTCTACGATAGATCAATTTTAATTTTTGATCCTCTTCGGAGCGATAGACAAAGAAATGTTCTCCAGTGATTTCCATCTTCATCACCGCTTCATCTTGAGTCAACGTCTTCAGCGTAATCATCTCTTTTGCAACAACGGGATGGACGAGCCACATCTCTTCATTTTCTTTTGCCGACTCCGCCTCAATATCCTCATTTACTTCTTTGAGATCATCTCTTAAAGGTTGAATCACATTGACATGGATGTCAATTGTACTTAAATGCTTTGCGCGATGCGATTGCAGTTTTGTCTTATATCTACGAACAAGCTTTAAAAGACGATCGGAAGCGCGATCAATCGCAGAATAGATACTCTCCGTACTTGCCTGCACCTTGATATGAAAATGGGTGCAGTTCATTAAGATAGAGCAACTCTCTTCTAGTTTCTGAGTATCAAGCGTTACCGTCACATCGACAATATCTTTTTTATTACAAACCCGCTCCACTTTCGCAAGTTTCTCCGACACGTAATTGCGGATCGCATCAGTGATCTCAAAGTGCTTACCTATAATATAGATCGTGTACCCAATTCCTGCGAATTTATCCTTTTTACTCTCCATTCCTAGCGCCCCTATCCATAAGACCTATCTGGCCATTTCTCCTCAGTGTGCCAAGTTTTCCGATTTTTTTCCTCTCCTGATTATTTGAGTGATCTTAGGTATAATGTTAAAGAGACTATGACAGAAGAAAAAACAGAGGGGATCTGCTTGCAAGAAACCCCTTACCTCGAGAAGGGAAAGATCTTAAAAGTATTTACTAAAGAAAGTGGCTTACTGAGCGTAATGGAAAAACGAAAGGCTTCCCATCTAACCCCTTTTTGTCTAGGAGAATGGGTCCTTAGAAAAGGGAGAAGTGAAATCTATACTTTGATCGAAGGTTCCCTTTTAGACCCTTTCCTTCACTTACGCAACTCTTATGAAACTTTGGTAAGAGCAGGACAATTAACCCAAGATCTTTTGCGCTCCCAACTTCCCGGGAAAAGCGCCCCTTCCCTCTATCTCCTCTTCCTCAGCTACTTAAAAAAATTAGGACAATTTCAAAACCCTGCCCTTTTATCGACGAGCTTTCAGCTAAAGCTTTTGTTACACGAGGGCCTTTTCCTCTTAGAACCACAAAGCTTTCCTCAATTTTCTTTGCAAGATTGGGAAGTGATCTTCCCTCTTTGCTACGCCCCTACCTTTACAGAACTCAGCCGCATCCCCCTCTCCCCCTCTTTAGAGGAAAAAATCAACGCGTTCTTTCAAAACACAATTATGTAAAGCCGCTTTACATTAGACTTCTCTCGAAACTTATATCCTGTGCCTGTGCCTCTGCCTGTGCCTGTGCCCGATTGGTTGTCTCACAAGAATCGCTGAACGGGAGGAAAGGGCGGGCACAGGCAGAGGCACGGGTAGAGGCAGGGGATGGAGGAGCGGGAATGCGCACCGAAAGGGACTCGAACCCCTAACCACTTGGTCCGAAGCCAAGTGCTCTATCCATTGAGCTATCGGTGCAAGATGCGAAAGGGGGGACTCGAACCCCCACGAGAATGAACCCGTTACCACCTCAAGGTAGTGCGTCTGCCAATTCCGCCACTTTCGCTTGGAAGAGATTGAGAAAGAAAGAAGAATATACCGAAAATTGGGATCAGAGGACAAGAAAAAAGTAAAAATAGGTAGAATTACCAAGATGAAAACCCTTTTTCGCTTCTTGATCAGGCTTTATCAACTCCTCATCAGCCCCTTCATCGGTTCATGCTGCCGTTTTTACCCTAGCTGCTCAGATTATGCCTTAGAAGCGATCGAAAAATATGGTCCATGGAAAGGAATTTATCGCGCTTTTATCCGCATCTGCAAATGCCACCCCTTTCATCAAGGGGGGCTCGATCCCCCTTAAATTTAATTAACGGGCAGGGATCAGAAGAGTCATTCCCGGATAGAGGCGCTCCCCGTCTAACTCATTGAGTTTGCGGAGCTCATCGAGCTTGACGTGATACTGTCTGCTAATTTTCCAGAGGTTTTCCCCCTCTTTTACAACATGCTCTTGAAATTTAGGAGAAGAGGGAAAAACGGGCTCTTCGCAACGTTTTTTCAATAAAGGGAGAGGGGCTGGAGAGGGCTCTTCTTTTCCTAGCTGAAGAAGCTGTGCTGCGATCTCAGACCCACAGGCGAGATAACTTGAAAGAACAGCTTGCCTTCTTTCAAAAGAAAAATCGAGCGCTTCTATTGGATTTGCCGCCAAAAAAGAGAGTTGCTCCCAAGGCCCTTCGCAAACAAGATCGAGAAGAATCTTTTTATCAACGATCATACCACTTTTTTGAAAGAGCATCTGAAAAACGTAAAATTCTGGCGTGATAAAAAAAGCTTCCTCAAGATCTGAATCTCTACTCTCTTTGGGTTGATTCTTTAAGCGATAGAAGAGCCCTTTTGAATGAAAGGGGTATTTTTCTTGATAGGCAAAGCGAATCACCGCCTCATATTCTTCTTCTGTTAACCCCGGATAGATGTTGAGTTGCTCCCCATCGGATAGCACAAGAGAATAGGGTTGAAGAGCATGGCCAAGCGCCCTTTCAAGATCAAAATCATGCTTAGCAACTAAAATAGCAAGAGCAAGCTCCCTCATCTCTTTATGGGTCAAAGAAGCCACTAATTCTGAAATAGAATTTTTGATGAGCTTATCAAAAAGCTGATGACTCTGAAGATATTGAGGAGAAAAAGTGTTGTTTTTCGATTTTTCAAATGAAGAGAGAATAAGAACCGTGAAAAGCCCAATATTTAAAGATCCGCTGAAAATCAAAGCTAGAGTCAGTGTCCTTAATCGATGCATTTCACCACCTTTATAAAAAATAGAGGTTTTCAGAAATTTTGAGAAGAAGCAAAATACTCTCCAGTACGATGCGTATACCAGTTTCCTTAATCAGGTGCTACTTAGATCTCGATATTCCCCCGGTTGTCATTGCTGAACATTTGACACTCGCCGGACTTGAAGTCGATAAAATCATCAATGCAGAACCCCCATTTTCCGGGGTTGTTGTGGGAGAAGTCCTTTCAGTTGAACAACATCCCAACGCAGAAAGGTTAAAAGTTGCTCAAGTAAACGATGGGAAAGAGACGCTCACAGTCGTCTGCGGAGCCCCCAACTGCCGTGCAGGGATCAAAACGGCATTTGCTCGTCCCGGCGCTCGTTTGACAGGTCGCGAAGGAAAAGTAGTAAAAATCGAAAAGGCCAAACTGCGCGGCGTAGAATCGTGTGGAATGCTTTGCTCCGAAGAAGAGCTCTCTTTAGAATCAATATCTGATGGCATCTTAGAATTGCCCCTTGATATGAAACCAGGGGAAGATCTAC
>DATECD010000108.1:0-2815 GCA_035287065.1 Chlamydiales bacterium
CTCCATCACTGTCAAACCTTCGCAGAAGTTTGCGCGAATCGGCGATTCAATGATCTCACCAGAAGGTTTCGCCATCAAACCTCGGAGAGCTCCTAACTGCTTTACCTGAGATTTGTTCGCTCTAGCTCCAGAGTCAACCATCAAATAGAGAGGATTGAGATTGCCAGATGATGTATCAAAAATTAATTTGAAGAGTTCTTCAGAAAGCTTATCTGATACTTCAGTCCAGATACTAATGATCTTAGAATGACGCTCCCCTTCAGTAATGATTCCATCCTCGTACTGTTTTCTCACAACAGCCACCCGTTTTCCCGCATCATCAAGCATCTTTTTCTTATTTGCTGGGATCTTAACATCACTTGTTCCCATCGAAATAGCTGCCCGAGTTGCTTCAGCAAACCCCAAATTCTTCATTTGGTCTAAGAAACGAACAGTCCCTTCAAGACCAATCTTCTTATAGCACTCTAAAACAAGTTGAGAGAGTTTTTTGTTACGAAGTACATAGTTCTGAAACCCAAGCTGCTTCGGAACAATTGTGTTGAAGAGCACTCGGCCAGGCGTTGTCTCAATGATCCCGCCATCAATCCGAACTTTAATCTTCTCATGGATATGGATTCCCCTACCAAAGTGATCAACTCGTTCACCCTCTTTTAGTTCTTCTCGCCAGTTGTAGCTACCACTTGCGTGGAGAGCCATGAGAACTTCTTCTGTATCTGCAAAAATTTTAATTTTTCTATCCTCTTTTCCTGGAACGACAATAGGATCGTGCATGATGTAGTAAAGACCGAGCACCATGTCCTTAGAGGGAACTGCAACAGGTTTTCCTGATGAAGGAAGAAAAATATTATCTGGAGCCATCATGAGCAATTTCGCTTCAAGTTGCGCTTCAATAGAAAGCGGTACGTGAACTGCCATCTGGTCACCGTCAAAGTCCGCGTTAAAAGCGGGTGTTACAAGAGGGTGAATACGGATCGCCTTCCCTTCAATCAACACCGGTTCAAAAGCCTGAATACCCAATCTGTGAAGAGTAGGCGCTCTATTCAAGAGGACTGGATGCCCTTTAATGATCTCTTCTAGTACATCCCATACTTCAGGTGCTTGCTTTTGAATGAGTTTTTTGGCAGAGCGAATTGTATAAACAAGCCCTAAATCTTTAAGTCTTTTGACAATGAACGGTTCAAAAAGATCGAGTGCCATTTTCTTCGGAAGACCACACTGATTGAATTTCAATTCAGGCCCAACAACAATTACAGAACGTCCAGAATAATCGACCCTCTTTCCAAGAAGGTTTTGTCTAAATCGACCCTGTTTCCCTTTCAGCATCTCAGAGAGAGCTTTTAATGGGCGGTTTCCAGCACCCATCACAGGGTGTCCATGTCTACCATTGTCAAAAAGCGCATCGACAGCTTCTTGCAACATCCTCTTCTCGTTGCGAACAATCACATCAGGAGTTTTTAATTTGAGAATCGCTTTGAGTCGGTTATTGCGGTTGATCACCCTTCGGTAAAGGTCGTTTAGGTCTGATGTAGCAAAACGGCCCCCATCTAAAGGAACCAATGGTCTAAGATCTGGCGGGATTACAGGAACGCGGGAAAGAACCATCCATTCCGGTTTATTTGTAGACTGAGAAAAACCCTCTACAATCTTGAGACGCTTAGCTAGTTTCATCCTCGCTTGCATCGACTTGGTCTTTCTCAATTTATCTTTGAGTTCTACAACCAACGTAGCAAGATCTTCGCTTTGGAGAAGATGGTGAATCGCCTCTCCCCCCATTCTTGCTACAAAGCCATCACTACCCCATTTCTCTTGAGCTTCTCGATATTCATTGTCATTGAGGAGTTGTTTTTTCATAAGATCTGTGCGACCTGGATCTGTCACCACATACTCTTCGTAATAGATCACACGCTCAAGATCTGCAGTAGACATACCGAGAAGATTGCCGATACGAGATGGCATCGTCTTGAAAAACCAAATATGGACAACAGGGACAGCAAGATCAATGTGAGCCATCCGCTCACGTCTTACTTTGGAAAGAGTAACCTCTACGCCGCAACGGTCGCAAACGATCCCTTTGTGCTTGATTTTCTTGTATTTACCACAAGCACACTCCCAATCTCGAGTAGGACCAAAGATTTTTTCACAAAACAAACCCCCTTTTTCAGGTTTGAATGTCCTATAATTGATTGTCTCAGGCTTTTTAATTTCCCCTCGAGACCACTGAGTTCCAATCACATCACCTGATGCGATTTTAATCGTCAGCTTATCAAAATGGGCTTTCTTTACGTCCTCATCACTTTCAAATGTTGCCATCTTCTCTTCCTACAACCTTGTTAGAACATTAATGTACATATTCCGTGCGGATATCGAGGCAAAGACCTTGCATCTCTTTCACAAGCACGTTGAATGATTCCGGTGTTCCGGCAACAAGGGTATTTTCCCCTTTAACAATCGATTCGTAGATCCTCGTTCTTCCAGAGACGTCATCCGATTTAACAGTCATCATCTCTTGGAGAAGGTGAGCTGCACCATATGCTTCAAGTGCCCACACTTCCATCTCTCCAAAACGTTGTCCCCCCATCTGCGCCTTACCACCCAACGGCTGTTGAGTAACTAAAGAATAGGGGCCAATCGATCTCGCATGGATCTTATCTGCAACCAAGTGGCTAAGTTTAAGAATGTAGATATACCCAACCACAGCAGGATTGTCAAAACGCTCACCTGTTCGACCGTCATAAAGGTACGTCTTCCCATTCTTAAACATCGTCTGAGAGCTCATCATCTCCCAGATTTTTGGCTCAGGGAATCCCTCAAATAC
>DATECD010000109.1:0-2640 GCA_035287065.1 Chlamydiales bacterium
TCAGAGAGTTCTTTGCGGAAAGTGTGATCCTCTTTGACTTGGCGTTCTAGGTCAAAAGCAAACCGCTCTTTCTTTTTTTTATCTTTCTCTTCTAATCCAAACATGGCAACTCCAATTTACCCGCTTCACCAGCGCGCATAGTTGATTTTATATCTTATTCCATCTTTTTCAAGAAGAATCGTATTTGGGTCAATTTCAACGATGATCATTCCGTCGATTTGACTCCCCATTTCATACACTTTTCCATTGAGAATCACGCTATATCCTTTTTCTTGATATTGAGCAACGCCTGTGACTTTATATTGATCGGAAATGTCAATCGCTGCTTGATTGGGATTTGTGGGAAGAGCAAAATTTTTCACTCCGCGGATCCCAGGGATCGCTTTAATCTCTTTCAATACGTTTGCAAAGTCTTCTTGTTTTTTATTGCTGTAGGTTCCAGAGAGGATCACTTCTCCATTTGCAAATTGGAAGGTGGTCGCAGCAAACCCATTGCTGAAAAGAAGACTTTGGACTTGGACGATGATATTTTCGCCAACGGCAACCTTATATTCAAGCCTGTCGAGATAGGGAAAATTCACTGAGAGGTATTCGGTGAGAGCGACATTTTGCGCATTTGTATCGACATAGCCTATTGCTGCAAATTTTCCAGGTTTTAGCGTCTGAATGGTCACAGCGCGAAACTTTGGATTGCTACTCAGTAGGTCATTCATCATCTTACCCACAAGTTCATCGATCACAACATTATTTTCTACAGATGTGATGAACTCAAATTGAGCCACTCGGTAAAGCATCTCTTGCGCCTCTACTCCAGTTACAAGGTGGCCGACGAGAAAGAGCTTGCCGCTTGCGGGGTTGAAAGAGAATTGGACCCCTTCAAATTTCTCTAAGCTTTTTTTAATGAGATGGGTTGGATCTTTTGCAACGGTTTCTACTGTCTCTGACTTAAATAGGGAGAAAAAAGTGATAAAGATGATAAAGGCGCAAAGAATTGAGGCCCCAGCTGCTGTCAAATACCTGATGGGGACGGGCCGCTTTTTCCAATCTTTTTCTTCTAAAGCTTCAACGTGCTCCTCTTTTTTCTCTTCCTCTTTTATCGCTTCAGCTTGGGGCTTATGCGCATAGACGGGAATGGGAGAGTAGAGCGTTTCTTGAGGAGCTTCTCGATCAAGAACAAGGAAAACAGTTGTCCCTAAAGAAATCATATCTTGTGGCGTGATCTTTGTTTTTTCTGCAATGGGGACTCCATTGAGAAGGGTTTGGTTTTTGGACTTTAGGTCCTCAATTTCCACAACGCCTTCAGAGTCAATGAAAAGGCGCGCATGTTCGCGCGAAACACTTACATCTTGGAAAACGATCTCTGCGTGCTTGGGGTCTTTCCCGATTGTGTAGGTTTTCCCTTTTTCAAGACCAATTTCTGCTCCCGTATTGGGTCCGGAAATCACCTTTAAAAGAAAAGGGGTCTCTAGAACTAAGGGGAAGGGGAGAGATTCTTCTTCTCCTCTGTCATCAAAAATTGTGTCGTAGCCTGTGGGTTGCGAAATAGGAGGTGGCGATTTTTCTAAGTCTTTGAAAATCTCTTCGTAGCCGCCCGCAAGCATCTCTTTAGCCTTTGGTCTTGTGACCTCTTTTTCTGTGAAAAGGAAAAGGGAGCGTCCGATCTGAATGTGGTCTTCTTCTTTTAAAAGGACGTGACCATCGATCGGCTCTTCATTAATAAGTGTTGGGCTCACTCTACTTAAGTTTTCTAAATAGACCCCTTCTGGAGCATAGAAAAGGCGCGCATGTTTTCTAGATACTGTGGGATCTTCTAAAACAAAAGAGGCTTCATCGGGATCTCTCCCAACGACTTTCTCCTCTCCTTCGTTGATATCGAAGATGAGTCCTTTACTTGGACCTTCTTCTGCAATGAGATGAGCTGGCATCCGTTCTATTCGTACAAGGTTTTTTCACTTTCAAAATCCACCAGGACCTTTCGCCAATAAATCATGTGGTTCACAAATTCTTCAAACCGTTCTTTAAAGGCCGGATAATCCATCTCATAGGGCAAGCCAAGAGACAATGTCAAGTTTTTCTCTTGTGCGTCCAAACCAATTCGCGATCCGCCCGTTCCCTGCCCAAGTAAATTCGCTCTCATCAGATAGATAAAGAGGTCCTCTTTCCTTTTTTGAGGGCAAGGGCGCAATATTGCGCTCATTGCAACTCCTGGCTTAAGATCGGACAGGATCACTTCGATTTCTTCTGTAAAGGGGAGAGAAAATCGTTTCCCTCTCTCTTCTATTCGGAAGTTTGAGAGAGAAAGCTCGGAACAAAGCGTCTGTAAAAAGCTTTCAAGCATGGCTTGTCAAATGTTGCGGACCCTCCGTCCTCAATTATTTCTTTCTCTACATAAAATTGGAAGAAAAATATTCTCCATTTGTTTGTAAGAACTTTTTTTGAATTATGATGAATAACAGGTTTGAAATTGACTCTATATACCGAATTCGGTATTACATATGCATGTAAGAAACGAGAATGTCGTTAGAGATGAAAATGAATCTGCAACGACTGGATAGGAAAAAAATAATATGAGCGATAGAAAAAAAATGGGCTATGAGGTCTCTACGGATAATATTTTCGCTGATCTTGGCTTAGAAAATT
>DATECD010000110.1:0-14678 GCA_035287065.1 Chlamydiales bacterium
AAGTAGAATACGACGTAATAAGTCGCTGGTAACCCCATTCGAGCGCCCCAGGAGTCGTTGCCGCTAACAGGCCGACCTACCAAGGGTTGAGGGGTTCCCACGAAGTGGACCGGGATTACATCGTCCAAGACGGCGACGTGATCCTCTTCTTCCACAACTAGAGGCAATTCCCCGCAAAAAAAGAGATTTCTATATTGAAATTAGGGATTATCTACTCTATCGAGTCGCAGAAAATAACCCGCAACACCAAAATCAGCCTCTGAAGCGTGCCGCTTAACTTGTAGATCATCATGTATGATCATCTGCCCATTGGCAGATCTTTCATAGCAAATGTAATGTCCATGGTTCAAGTTATCGCTGAGATGCGCTACTGCAGCTCCAATTCGATAAAATTGTTCTTCTCTCGGGATCATCCCCATGATGATTCTTTGTCCGTTGACTTGTCTATAGTCCGGTTCGAATCTGGTAAAAGAAATGAGATTATTTCTACCTAGCCGAATGGGGAAATCAAGTTTCTTTCTATCTATTCCGCTATCTACTCCACGTTTCACAAGAACCATAATCGTTTTTGGAAGATCTACAAAATGAATCGATGTTTCGAACTGAATATCTTTTTCTCCCACTTCACTACTTAGTGTTAGTCGCTCAGGTCTTAATTTTCGAATCTCTACATCATGAATAAGATGGGCCAAGTCGATAGTCCCATCTATGTCGGGTCTAGTTATTGTAACATCAATGTGGGTTTGAAAATCTGCTAGTGTTGGGTGCTTCCCCCACCCATTGGGCACATCCTCCATTGCCTTATATGTCATTCCAATTCGAGGAAAGATCTTCTGGTTGTTAATGCCCTCAATTTCAGGGCGCCGGGCATATGCTGGCTTCCATTGAAGGATGCGTAGCAACTCCATAAAAAACTCAGGAGCGTCGTTATGAGCGCCAATTTTGATGCTTGGAATCAAGCGCCTTAATTCTCCTAGAAATGCATTAAGAATGCTGTCAGAAACAGTTCTATTGTTGCGAAGCGAGAAAATAATTTCCCTAAGAGTCCCTTGCAGTTTAACAGCACCCACTGGAGGAGCATCTGTCAATATCTGATCATAGAACGTTGTGCAGCTGATAAACTTCAGAAAGCTATTAGCCCAACAAGTGTTCGCTATATTTTTCAATCCCACGGAGATACCGTCTCTAGGAGGTTCGGGTATTCTCTCATCTGGTAGATAAGTAAAAGCTTCAACCTCCTCACCAGGTAATTCAGATTGATAATTAGAATTGGTTTCCGAGAATCCTTTAAATGGAAAAGAAGACTCTGCTCCCGCCAAATCATGGGGCAACTTTAGCTCTTCTTCTGATTCTCTCGGAAATTGCACATCAAATCTATCGAGATCCTTCGTAACACGTTCATCGATAGTCTTGGCATCAAAGTCTTCATCGAAAACTAAAGACGCCACCGTATTCCTCTCTACTGTCCACGTGGGAATGAGATTGTCCACTTTTATCGGATTGAAATCGATTTTGGACATATCGCTCAAGTATTTAAGTATCCCGCGCCCGGAAAGATCGAGATAATTTTCCCACATCTGTTTTTGTTTTTCAAAATCTGCTATGATTTCTTTATTCAATGTATCCAGCTTTATTGTTAAAGAGGCTTTCAGCGAAATTTTTAGCATTTCCATAACGTATGTTTGTCTTTCAGAGATCTCGTCGATTCTGTTAGCGATTTCCAGAGCGGAAATAATTCCTGAATCGCGGATTCTTTCTGAAATTAAAGCATGAAAATTCAAGGCAAAGTCATTAACCATATGATCCTGGATTCTTTGGATGAGCTGTGCAATAACGATTCTCCACTGGATTGTGGAGTCTTGAGGATCGTTAACAAGCTTAAGCACCATTTCAGCGATTTTTCGGTTCTTGGGACTCAGACCGCTAAAGTCTCTGATTTCTAGCTTTAGGTATTTTCTGTTATTCAAAAAAGTAGCAAGTCTATTTAAAAAACCCTCCTCGGTAGCTGAGTTATGAAAGCTATTCAGCATACGGTAGAATTCTGTAACCATTTCGAACGCGCTGCGTTCTGCAACCGCATAAGCAATATGAGAATCTTTTTGTACACTTGCTTTTTTTTGCCTCTGCTGCTGCAGATATGGTATTACTTCGTCATCTTGCAAAGCGGCAAGGTTCTTATCTCTGTTGAGCTTTTCCCTTGAAAGAACAATCTCTGATGACCCCGGCTGCCCTTGTCGACCTGCTCTCCCCCTCGCTTGCAGCTCAACGCGATCTGATTCGGGATAAAATGTAATTAAGACATGCAGCCCGCCATTTGCCAAACTTTTTTCAGACAGCTTAATATCTGTCCCTCTGCCAGCATTGTTTGTAGCAATCGTCACAGCCCCGGACAACCCTGCTTTTTCAATAATTTCCTGTTCAGATTTCTTCTGAACCTCATTCGACACCTCAAAAGAGATATTCTCTTCCTCAAGTCGCTTAGCAAAAATTTCTGTGTCATTAATGCTTTGGCATAAGACAAGGATCGGCCTTCCCGTTTTTATGCAAAGCCGTATAACCTCGAGATTGTGTTCAAGATGCTCTGCATTCGTTTTCAAGATAGTTGCCGGACTATCCTTGCGTTGTGGCGGGTTGTGCGCGGGAACATCAAAAGCGTCGATATTGTAGACAGACTTCAGCTCTTCTCTTTCAAATTGAGAGCCAATGGTGCCGCTGATCCCAAATATCGATCTGTACATTTGATAAAATACAGGATGACTCATAGAAATGGGACAAACGCTTTCCCGTTCCACATCAAGACCGTGCTTTACCTCAACAAATTCATGAACGCCTCCAGACCAGCGAGAGCCGTGCAGAATCCGCCCAGTGTTTTCCGCATCCACAATCAAAATGCCCTTTACCTTCTCTCCTCGGATTGAATCCTTGAGACCAATCACATAGTTTCTTTTCTCCTCATAAACAAATAAGGCAGTGTGGGCAGAAGTAAGCCATCCATTCAATTTTTTATCGGAAAAACGGTCGGCAAAATGCAAAAACTTTCCTCCCGAATACTCCCTGAGATAATTTCTAAGTTTACTAAGGATTGCGCTCGATGAAATAAATTTCTCAGGCATAAGATTTTCTTTAGCAAATTCAAGAATAGGCACATAAACCCAATCGTAAGCAACCTCAGTACTGGATGATAGTCTGGCCCCGCTCAATGCGGTATCAATCGTCAAATTATCGATTTCGTCGACAATCACCCAATCAAATCTTTTTTCCGCTTTGGTGCCGGCTTGAACAGGAAATAATTTCTTGAAAAATAACATTTCCCGCATCACAGAAAACTCAAAATCAGTTGCAGTTCCATACAGAATTTGGGCCTGAAAATAGTTTGCATCCCTAGTATCTTCACAAATATGGGAGGTCTTAATTCCAAATATTCTGAAAAAATTAGCATGTTCTCTTTGGTCTCTTATGGATAAAGAGCGAGCTGAGGAAATAATATGCCCTTGAGAGGAGCTTTTGTTTGCGAGGACAAATGCCAATAGCGTCGCTACCTTGCTTTTTCCCTCCCCCGTTTTGACCTGCGCTACAACGCCATTTGGGTAATTCAGTTGCGCTAGAACTACGCATACCTGTGTGTTATGAGGGTATATCTGGAACTCGATACGTATTGCAAGACGCCCAATTGCTACAAGCCTGAGAACATCATCTTCGCTTACTGCGCTGTTTTGCGCCTTTAACGAAATCTCATTAGCCAGGCTGACTAATTCCCCTATGCGGAGCGATTCCCACCTTTTACAGTATTCATAAACGATCTTATATTGCTCTTTGACTTTCTGAAGTACTTGGAGAGGTAAAGGAAAAACAACATCCGGATCCTTTGCACTTCCCGCAAATCTTGGAAAAAGAGCTTCTAAGCTGATTTTATCTTCAATCTCTCTCATATTGGATGCAGGAGCGTTCGTATCAAGAGTTTTCAACAATTCTACGAACCCGATTTTGTTAACAGAGAAAGCAGTTAGTAAATTTGTAATCTCTGTAACTTGAGCAAAATCTTGATAGCTTGATTTAATGTGTTCTAGGGCTCGAATGACTTCATCCAAAGAGGCAGTATTTTGCAAATCAGGAGCCCAACAAAAAGAAATCAATACCTCTTCACCACACTGTTCGTGAATGTCTATGGCTTTATTAACGAGATCTTGAAGATCTTCGGTCGTATGCCTGTTCAATACGGAATTTTTATCATTTGTTGTGATTGCTAGCAGAAGAGCAATCACCCCTTTTTTTTCCAAATTATTTAATTTCTTGCATTTAAAATTGCCCTGCAGATGTCTGAACAATCTTAAATATATTTCAATTGGCAGCCGGTTTTTTTCATCCAATGAAGTAAGATAGCGAATCGCTTCAGATTTCATTTGCTCAAAGCTGACAGTTGTTTGCATAAGCGATTTAAGAGATTGCGGAGGATGCAAGTGCAATGCGGAAGGTGCAGCATCTTTCTTGAATAAATCCGCCAAATCGTTAGGATTTTTGATTACCTGTAATAAAACTGCCTTGCCCCCCTGGTCATAAGGAGAAAAGCGTTTAAGAAAAGAAGGCTCTGGAAAATGGGGAACGACTTGATGAAATAAACCGATCATTTCCACAAGCGTATCCGCGGAATAATACTGGTTTTTCTGGGTAGATGCACATTCAAAAAAAATCCCTCCAAAGCCATTTTGAACGATGGCAAGAAGTTTTTTAAGAGACGCCTTGATGTCATCTGCCCTGCTATCAAGAAGGGCCGGAAAAAAGTCTTCCCCTGCCGCCTCGCGGCATTTGTCACAGCACTCGATGATATCAAGAAGGAGTTTAGCAGTTTCAAGATCTTGCGGGGCATCAGACAGGAAAAGATTCTCGGAAAACAGCTTCTGAATACGGCCATTTATATGAGAGTAGGTGTTCTGCTGTCTTTCGGTTAAATAGCTTTCTATGCCAAATGCCGTACAACGGATGCTCACATGGCCTCTTTTACAATCTTTGGATTATTCACTGTTTCCGATGATGAACCGCCGCTGATTTCTTCGATTTGCAGACCTGCCGGTGATAGCAATTTGCCCTCAGCCACACCGATCAACTTTGCCTCACCAATGGTGCCTGGGCCTTTTCGCATCGCTAGAACATGCTTTTCAAAACATGCGCGAACCTCCGGATGCGTTTGCACAAACCGCTTTCGTTCATTCAGTTCAAATTTAACATCATCTACTTGAATCTGAAGCACTGCGCGGCGGCGGATCCAATCATCAGGACCCTCTACAATGATCTTGGGCGGCGTTCCAGGTCTAGCAATGTATTCTCCGTACTTTTCTACATGTTCTTGAATAATCTTTCTTAAATCAGGCCTTCCAGCAACAAATGCATCAATTCTTTGAATGATTGCCTTGAGATCCCTTATTTCTTCTTCCAGTCTTTTACATGCGCCCCTGCAATTAGCGACAATCCAGTCAGCATCGCTTATTTCTTCCGACTGGCTTTCAAAAATTGCCCGATTCGCTAAAAGCCCACCTCCGACTGGCAGATTTGAAAAGATAAATGCAGCTAAAATCCATTCCTTTGAAGAAAGGCCTCTGCTTAGTCCGTAAGTCGCACCAGCCTGCGCGCAAGCAAAAGTAGTCCACGCGGCGGCAATTTGAACACGCTTGGAAAGGGGCAGCCTCTTATTGGCTTCAATCAGAACTTTCACATTGCGGTATAAAGGCGCTGCAAAGGGAACCAAAGCCAAACCTATAAGAGCGCCTGCAGGAGACAGCGCTACCGGGTAGACCATAGCAGCTGTCACTAAAGAAATTGCCGACCAATACATGGCAACTTTAGTCGTCGTTCTACGTACATCAGATGATCTCGAATCATTTGGATTGCAAATTTTATCTAGAAGAGAATCTGCAGCATGGTCTACGCCTTCCCCTCCAAGATATTGGTTACAAATAAAACGAAGTGCAAAATTCATATATAATCCTTAACGATAAAATTTATTTTATAGATCCTTATTAATTATAAATCGACTATCAGAAAGTATTCTGGCAACCATCTCTTCTTGGATAAGAGGCACACCTGGAAAATGGGCCTGGTATACTTTTCTCAATTGGGAAACTTGCGTAAGGGCTGCTACATCTGTCTGATTTCTCTTCTCCAAGTCTTCAAGCTTTTTGACCAGTGGGTCAAGAGCGTTCTCGATGTGATGTTTAACGGCGCTTAATCGCTGTTCTTCAAGCACGTTCACTCCAATCATCCATGCAAACCGTTGAGCCCGAGCGTCGCTGTCATGTTGAGCTTGGCTGATGAACTGAGCTCCAAAAATGCGCCAAAGAAATGAAAAACCATAATACTTCTCAAAGATCCGAAACTTCCCATTGGCCGTGATTGAGCTGATATCTTCTACCTCGGCTGCATCAAGCTTCTTTTTATAGTTACGCATTGCTTCGAGGTAAACCCTATCAAGCATCCGGATAACGGGAGAGGCAATCCGATCCACCGCAATCCCTGCCAGCTGAGAAGGAGAGCAATCATTTCCCTCCATCACAGAAATAATCCTGCCCATGTTCAATGTTCTTTTTTCAGCATCCGATAATTTAATAGGATGCTTCATCCACAAATCTTTTTGATTTTGATTCCCTTGAAGCATCGCGAGTTGCTTTTTCTTATAACTTGTTGTTATTATACTCATTTTATTTCCATTTATTTTTTATTAAACTAACGTTTCCTCAAAAATTTTCAATAATTCTTCTTTCCAAAACAGCCTTGAATGTCGAATTTCTTCGACAAGAGTCGTTCCCGCTTTATTCGGTACCTTCCAATCGGCTCCGGCATTCACCAAAACTTTTACCGCGTCTACTCCTTTTGTGCAGGCCCAATACAGCGGCGTGCGCAATTTAGCGTCCTCGACATCAATCTCAGCTCCTGCGTAAAGCAAACGGCGGCAAGATTCCGCATCATTCAAGCTTCCCGCCACATGCAAAGGGGTCTCTCCCTCGCCATTTTTCTCATTGACATCCCCTATTTGTATCATGAGCAGTATTGCCAGGGAATTTCCGCTTCTGACCGCCAAGTGAATGGCAGTATCTTTTCTTTTAGCGCTTTCCTCCAGCCATACAGCAGAATCATTTAGGATCTTCTGCATGATTTCATCGTTGTCTGGCACAAGTTCGCCAAGAGTTTTTCCATCCGATGTTTTAGCTGTAGCGTCTGCGCCGCAAGCAAGCAACAGACTTGCAATTTCATGACGACCGTTTTGGACCGCGGTATGAATGGGCAGATTTCCTTTACTGTCTTTTATGTGTATGGCTGCGAAATTTTTAATCAGATAGACGACATGAGCCATCTTGCCCGCTTTTACAGCCGTATGCAATAATGATTCTCTGTCATTTATGATTTCATCCAAGTCAGGCTCAATAACTTCCAGTAAAGCGCCGAATTGCAAAACAGAGTCGTTTGATGCGGCAAGCTGCAATGCATTTTCCCCCGTTGGACATTGATAGAAGGGATCGGCTCCGCGTTGTAAAAGCCACTGGGTCGCTTGGAAGGCGCCATGAAAAGATGCCCACTGGATTCCTGTGAATCCGTGGATAATTTCTGCATCGATCGGCACTCCGCGCAAGTAAAGATCAATAACAATATCGATATTGTCATTGCCGATCGCCTGCACAAGAGCAGAACAGAGGGCTTTTGGATCTCTTGATATTTTATAAGGAGAAAAGAGATCCATCACGGCCTTGGCCGCAGTTCCAGCGGCAAAGGAGAAGGCTGTTTCACCACGTTTTGTTTCTGCCTCAACAGCTCCCTGTTGCTGCAAGAAAAATTCGGTACTCATCAACTGGTTCCCTCGTGCAGCCATGTGAAGAGGCACGGCCCCCAAAAGAGCGGGAGTTTCTGTTGGTTCTTCAAAAATTTCTATCTCAGCGTTCATCGCTTCTTTTTGTAGAGAAGCGATAGCTTTAATCGTCTCCATCTTTCCTGCATTTGCAGCGACATGGATTGGCAATATTCCGTTAGAGTCCCGCTCTTCGAGAGAGAGTCTGTTGGCAGCAAACAAGTTCAATAGCGCGGCCTTTCCCAACCCCGCAGCTGCATGCATAAGAGTTTGTCCATCTACAACAGCAGCATGGCAGTTTGCACCACCGGCAAGCAGGCATCTGGTGAGTTCATCCCTATCGCTCTTCAGAGCAAGGATGAGCGGCCTGGTGCGACTGATCGTTGCAACCTGGTTGGGATCTGCTCCGGCCTCAAGCAATTGTTTAAGAATGGACAGAGAAGGCTGCGGCCCCAGATAAGATAGGACCAGAGGGGTGAGCAAATGAATATCATAGACGTTGACATCAGCTCCACTGTTTATCAAAAGACCAACATTTTCTTTTTTGCCGAAGATTATCGCATAGATAATCGCCGTCCGTTGTTGATCGTCTTTTGCATTAACTAAAGCCAATAAATTCAATCGCCTTAATTCCTCCAGGACAGATCGCAGCGTTTGTGGGGCTGCATTCATTGCCGCAATATGAAGAGGAGTCTGCAGGTGATTGTTTGCAGCGGCCCAATCAATTTTTGGCAATCCGACGGGGGAAATATCCGCTTTTAACAACAAATGAACCAATGTGTTTCCATCGCTGTCTCGAACATTTGGATCCAGTTCTGGCCGGCTAAGGATGGTCGCAATCAAATCTCTTTTTACTGTTTTACCCAAAGTGCGCAAGAGAAGCTGCAGAGCAGTTCCCCAAATGAGTTTCCCATCATATTCCATTTGTATGTTTGCATTGAGCGGCCAACTTTGAATGATTTTAACGACTTGATCAATATCTTCTTCTCCTTTAATACTGCCTATAAGCTGTGTTATCTGGAAAATTTCTTTGCGGTACTGCTCCTTATTCACAAAAAGAGTCTTCAGCCATGGATTTTTTTCTGAAAAAGATGAGGTAGAGTCTTCTTTTTTTCTTTCCTTAAATTCATACCCGGCATCTAACAGCATCAGAACACAGTGTGCATGCCCATTATTTGCAGCTTCCTGGATGGCCTCGTCCCCGCTAGAAAACAGCTCTTTCGCCTTTCTGTCTTTTAAAATCACACGCAAGACATCGCCCTGGCCAGTTGCACTGGCAAGTATCAAAGAGTTCCATTGTTTTTCTGAAACATAGCCAAAAGAAGCCCCGTTCCGGTAGAGGCGCGAAAACGCTTCCGTATCATGAGCCTGAATAGCCAAAAACAATGCGTGGTCTAAGCTTCTCTGAGATCTATTTAATCCAATCATTTTTGCGAAAAGAGATTCCTCTTCAGAGGAGGCTGCAACAAATAACGCTCGAGGAGTAACCAGCATATCGGCGTGGTTTTCTAACAAATACGAAACAACCTTAACCGTACCTGCACGTACAGCATGACATAGAGGATTATCGCCATTTTGATCTTCAATCCTTAAATCAGCTCCCTCATCGATAAATAACCTGATGAGTTTTAAAGAGCCTATTTTTGCTGCTAAATGCACAGGACGTAGGCCAGAACGATCAAGAACTGTATTTACAAGCTCTTTTTTTCGATCAGGAAACGCTTTTAGGAAGACCTGTACACATTCGAGATCCCCTGTCTCTACAACTGAGTAAAAAAGATGCCTGTCATTAAAGTGATTTTCCAGGGTAGTATTTGTTCTCTTTACCTGCTCTAGAAGCAGCCGCAAAACTCGAAAACTCCTGTTTTCTCCCGCTATATAGGGGAGAGTTTTTCCGCCCTCCTCGCGAAGAGGAAGCGATAAACCTTCGCCCTCGTTCATTATTTCTCTAAATAACAGCAACCCGTCTGATTTCGCAAGATAGTGAAGTATTCTCCAGCCTTTTGGTCCGATTAGCGCATTTAAGTTAACTCCCCTAGTTTTAAACTCAAATGAGAGCGCTTGATGATTTCCCGCTTGCGCTGCTTTCAGAGCGAGCTCGTGCAATTCCTCGGAATTTAGCTCACATTCGTTAAGTATTTGACCTAGTTCTTGGTTGTATTCGGCTCGAAGCAGACGCTCAAGAGATGTTTTTTTAACTGCCTTGTCTATCGTCCCCTTTTTATTCAGCTCCGTCATAAGCTCCCAAGCGCCCAGATTTGCTGCAAGAGAATATGGGGTTTCATTTTCTTCATTCACAGAAGTTAAATGACTTCGATCCGGGCAATGCTGCATGATCACGCGAGTTCCCCGGAGATTTCCATGTCGAATAGCAATGTGAAGAGTATTATCCTTGTAAGAGTTTCGATATTGGTAAAAATGAGGCTGGGCAGTCAGAAGCTCGAGCATCTCGGGAGAGCCTTGCTTGGCTGCTGTTTCAATGGCATGTGGTGTAAGATTCATGTGTTGTAAAAGTACCGCAACAACTGAGACGCAATTGCGGTTTATGCCAACCTCAATAGCTGTCACGCCATCCCTTCTGCTTTGCCCAGGATCTGCCCCCATGGCGATCATCTTTTCAATAAGGTCGGCAGAATCCAGCTCGCATGCCAGCATCAAGGGGGTTCCTCCTTCTTTACTTATTTGATTGATGAAATGCGGCGCTTGGGGCGAAGCTAACACCTCCTCAATAATGGGAAAGTCCCCATAGTGCAAAGCACAATGAAGAGTGTTGTATCCATTGGAAAGCGTACTGAAAAGCGCTCTGCAATGAAGCAGATGCTTTACGGCTTGCAACTGCCGATGTTGAATAGCTATAGCCAGTGGCGTAGAACCGTTTCGACTGGTTGCATTCAATAACTGAGGCCCTCCGATCCTCAATAGAAGCCCTAAAACATGAACAGATCCGCTCATGGCCGCATAATGAATAGGCTGATACCCATAGGCATCCTCAGCAGATACTGAAAGTTTTTTTGCTATCAGCAATTCTGCATACGAAGGATCCTGTAAGCATGCTGCATGGTGTATTAATGCGCGCTGAGACCGATCTCTCATTTGGCTCAATTTCGTCGACGAATTCACTAACTTAATAAACTCGTCTTTGCGGCCAGTTTTCATCGCTTCTTCAATATTCAGTCTCTCTTGAATCAAAGCGACATCGACTCCCGGCGGGATTAAAAGAAAAGATTCCATCCATTCATAATTGTCGTTCAATGATGCCGGGACATTTTCATGCGCCAGACGGAAAACAAAACCCTTGGTTTTTTGCGGACCATACGTAATTTCAGTCCATTCTTCAAAAGCCATTTGTTTGAATTTAAGCCCATGAGCGCTCAGAATATCATTTGCAATTCGACAGGTGCGGACAACCTGCTCTTGCAATTTCATACCGCACCCTCCGACCACTTTTTGACCCATTTCGATCTCTAACGGTTTCAGCTCCGTTATAATTCGCGGCTGGAAGCTAGAAAAGCTTGCAATATCAGTCCATTCATTGACTAAACTTTTCTGAATTATTTCAGAAAAAAGCGAATAGGTCTTTGAAACCATTGTTGTGAAATTTTTCCGGATAAATTTTAATAACTCTTGTGACAGTTCTCGTGCCTGTAATCGATTTCCGTAACGGAATTGTGGGATGTTTTCTTGCGCTCTATCCGTAAGTTTTACGAGAAGATCTTCATCCTCCTTTGCATCAGCCTTCATTAAATTTAATATAGATCCATACAATCTAACGAAATACTTTTCTAATTGATCCCGATCTTTGGAAACAGCTGCATTTACAAGATTCGCAATTTGATTATTTTCTTTTCCCACCATATGTGGAATCATATCCACAAAAGACGTCTTAAGATCATCGACTACTTTTGTCGCACATTTTTCAAATATTTCAGTAAATACCTCTGCGGTTTGGCCAATCATTTCTTGGATTTCTTTAGAATCTTTTAATTTCTTCTCAACCGCACGGGTATTTGATGCTGAGAGCATAAGTTGATTTTGGATCTCTAAGCGAATCACAGATAAAAGCTCGATCCTTTCTTTTAAGGCACCTGATGCAGGAGAAGTTAACAGCCCCTTCTGGATCTGCTTAAAATAAGCTTCCGCTTTTATGGCATGTCTTTTGAGTATTTCGACGATCAGTTGGTGGGGATTCTGCTTAAGCATTTCAATCTCTAGCGTGCCAACAGGGAGATATGGGAAAAGAGGAGGAGATCCCTTGGTAGGAGATTCTTCCATACTAGGCAATACGGGAACTTTTCGGTGTTTTTTTAGCGTGGAAAAATAACCCGAGAAAAAATTGATCACACCCAGCATTGCAAAATAATCGCGGCAAAAAGGAATCTTGACCATGTTGTCGTGAATGCGCTGGCAAAATGCCCGATAGGCATTTTCCAAGTTTAGGTAAGATTGGGGCAACTCCCCATGCTTTCGCATGTATTCCTCAAGAGCGGCCTTATACTCCGGAGACGGATCGATTGTGTATAAAACATCAAAGTCCGCATCGATGAGAAAAAGATTTCCCTCTTTTCGAATACTGTTTTGTTTTGCGATAATACGGAATGAATTGCTGAATCCTGTAAAATTCTGTAAAATTTCAGGCTCTTGCTCCTCCACTCCCAGGGCTTTTCCAATTTTTTCAGCAGCCTTCTCAATCATGTTTTTAGGACCGGTGTCCATTATTTTTTGAAGGACTCTCAGTGACACATATTCTTCTACGCCATGACTTTGACAATACTCATGAAAATCAATTAACTGCTCCAAAGCAGTTTTTTCTTTTTTCTTCCAGTCCGGATCCTTATGCCAGTCATCAATGAACTTTTCGGTAAATACTCCACCGTTCAGGTATCCCTTCATGATGTAATCCAACATGCTGATGATGCGTCCTACGAGAGTATTTTCGTATGCAGGATGGATAACGGGGTATTGGTCAGCCTTCTCATTGAAATGGAGGCTGAAAAATGGGATTGTGCTATGGGTGTATACCCCGATAGCTAATTCGCGCAAGATTTGGCGCAGCTCTACGTTACTGAACGGTAATTTTCCATCGGGCAATCCCGGAACACAGAAAAAATGCTCGCTCTCAAAAAGAGTCTCGGGGTTGTCAAACAGCCCCTCAATATAGGCTGTGCTGCACGCAACGCCTCCGATATCGCCACCGGTGGCTCCCTTGGGAGCAACCGGATTTTGCCGGTGCGTTGCATTGTATGAGTCTGTAAGACGCGTCTGCTGCAACTTTTGCTGGAAGTCTTTCATAGCCGGATTCCTCCTGCCTGAAGGGCCTCCTTGTTTGCGCGCTGCCATCTGAGCTAATTCTTTACCTGTAGGCGGATAGTGAGGCCTATTGATTTCTCTTCCGTTAATTGCCTTGGGATGAACGCGAATCACTTTGCCAGAATGATCATAAGATTCCATCCAATAACGCACTACGCCTCTCTTAACATCATGTTCTGTTACAAGAGAAGATCCTCGCGTGCGTCCAGGATGAGTTGAGGGCTTTTCTTTCTCATAGTAGCGAACTCTTCCATCCGGCAAATTTTGAGTTTTTACAGCTTGTTGCTGTCCGCTTTGCAGCAGCGCTAATTTTTTACTAACAAGAGGAGTAGTATCCTCTCTCCCTGCGGCCCGTAAATGCGGCCAGATAGTAAGCGCCAATTTATGGGTGTCATAGGTGATCTCCCAGTGATGAATTGGCGAGCCTTCTAGACACCCCACTAACTCGCCTGGAGTCTGCTTGTCATTTAACGGATTGCGGATCTGCTTCCCTGAAATAATATTTAATTGACCTTGCTGGTCAAAAATAGTTCCAATTAAGCCATATTGATCCGTTTTCCATAGCTGAATAGATCTTCCTTCAACATCCTTATGCACTGACGTGAGTGGCTTTAGTTCCTTATATACCTTCGCAAGCCTTTTGATGTTAATGGATGGATTTGCAAAGAATTCATTCTTATCAAGCGCTGTGAATTGTTTTTTTGACAGGGCATTTGATGAGTGGCTAACATTTGAAGAAAAAATACCAGTATTCACATTGACACTTAATTAATAAATTATTTTAAGTATTAAAGACAATTCATAGATAAAAGTCAAAAACAAAAAAATTAAATAAATAAATAAAAATATGTAAAAAATTTATTTAAGTAGAAAAAAAATCGCGAGTTTGTAAGAATCGGAGGCCTCTGATAGATGAGGGTATATAGATGTACACAAGCCGACAATTAGGAGAAGGGTTGAAAGAGAATTTAACTGATCCCTATGATCCCATTCGAGTTGCCAAATGGGCAGATAGCGTGCACTTCAACCACTGTCTAGAACTGCCTCAAGAATTGTACGATATTGTTACCTCTCTTTCACCAATGTCATTTGGGCCTGAGTTCGAATATTCTAAAGAAGAACTCTTAATACTTGCTGAAAAATTAATTGATAATGAGAAAGGTCTTTTAGAAAAATTGTACAACCACACATTAAGTTGACAATGTCTTGCTAAAAGCCAGACATTATATTAAAAATTAGACTTTGCAGATACCCTCCAAGGATCGACCCCTCGGACTGCCTTTCTCAGATTGAAACCCCTCTTCCAGTTTCAAAACCTGACCATTCAAGGGGCGCGAATCCCCCCGCCCAAGACAGCGACGTCATCCAGCTTCTCCCATAACTAGCGAATCCCCCGACAGCGTTTTTCCTAACTCACTAATAACAAGGCCGTTACAAACCACAACATTTTTAAAAAAAATCTATCGTTGATTTTTATTAAAAAAATAAGTTATAATATTAGCTTTAAAACGCACTAAAACTGCGATTTTAACACCTTAAA
>DATECD010000111.1:0-5799 GCA_035287065.1 Chlamydiales bacterium
TTCAGGGATTGCCAACCCCGCTTCTTTTCGAAATACAGTGGAGTCTTTTGGCATTCAAGTTATGGATGAGTTACGCCTTGCCGACCACGAGGCAGTGAGGCAAGATCGCTTGAAAAAATTTGCAAGCAATTGCAAATTAAAAGGATGTAATTTCATCATCACAACGGAGAAAGATTTTGTCAAAATTTCTTACCCATTGGAGTTAGTGATTCCTTTACTTTGGGTTGAAGTGGAGTTGCAGATGATCGGTGAGGGGGAAGAAAAATGGAAAAAGCTGGTTGCGGCAATCGAAGAGAAGTTAGATAATCACTCTCTATGATAGAGACCTTGTTAAAAATTTATTTACCAAAGCTTGGCGAAAGTATCCTTCATGCCACTGTGATTCAGTGGTTCAAAAAAGAGGGAGATTGGATTGAGCGCGATGAGCCTTTACTTGAGGTATCAACAGATAAAGTAAATAGTGAAATCCCCTCTCCTTTTGCGGGGAAAATTGAGTCGATCCAAGTGCATCCTGGCCAAGAAGCTGAAGTGGGACAGCTTTTAGCAACTGTCTCTTCTCTTAAGGAAAATGAGAAAGAGGTTTCTCCTTGTTGCCATTCGCAGCCGGTTTTTTCAACTTGCGATCGGAAAGATCTTTTTTCCCCCTCTGTATTTCGACTTTTAAAAGAGAAAGGGATTGATCTTGAGGCAGTTGACCAGATTCCAAGGACAGGAACTGGAGGACGTTTAACAAAACGTGATGTTGAGGGTTTTTCTCTTCCTGTAAAAGAAGAGGGCGATACGGAGCGCGTGAAGATGAGCGCGCTAAGAAAAGCAATTGCAGACAACATGGTCCGCTCTTTTTATGAAGCCCCCCACGCCTCTTTAGCAACGGAGGTGGACGTGACGCGCATTGTGAAAGCACTGCAAGAGAAAAAAGAGGCGTTCCAACAAAAGCATGGAGTAAAACTTACGATCACAGCTTTTGTCGCACAAGCGATTGCGCGCGCTTTACAGTCTTATCCTTTACTCAATGCTTCTTTAGAAGGGGATACGATTCTTGTGAAGCGATTTATCAATCTCGGGGTTGCAGTGAGCGTGAGTGAGGGTGTCATTGTCCCTGTGATTCGCGACTGCCATCGATTGGAACTTCCCGAAATTGCAAAACAGATCGCAGGTCTTGCTTTGAAGGCGCGTGAGCGTCAATTGCACTCTTCTGATGTGCAAGAGGGGACGATCACAATGACTAATTTTGGGATGACGGGGACAATGATCGGCGTTCCCATCATTCGGTATCCTGAAGTAGCCATTGTTGGACTTGGAGCCATCACTCGAAAAGTTGTCCCGATGCCAGATGATTCCATTGCGATCCGCTCCATTCTCTGGATTTCTCTCACCTTCGACCATCGCGTACTCGACGGCCTTTACGGCTGCGGATTCCTCAGCGAACTAAAAAAACAGCTCGAGCAAGAACCTGAATTGTAGTTAGGTTAGGAGTTGGGTTTGCAGGAGGTAGGCGAGGATGCCGCTGAGGTAGCTGAGGAAGGCGATCCAGCCGGCTTTGCGCAAATACCAGAGGAAATCGACTTTTTCAAGGCTCATGAAGGCAACTCCGGCAGCGGAACCAATGATCAAAATACTTCCTCCTGTTCCTGCGCAATAGGCTAAAAGCTGCCAAAGAGTGGAATCGACGGGATAGGAGCTCAAGTCATACATTCCCATTCCAGCTGCGACAAGGGGAACGTTATCGATGACTGCAGAAATTAAGCCAATGAGAGTTGCAATCAGTGTTAAATCGTGAAGCGTTGTATCGAGAAAGTTGGCGAGGTCTTTTAAAAAACCTGCAACGTCGAGCGCGCTAATCGCAAGCAAGATCCCGAGAAAAAAAAGGATTCCAGAAGTATCGACTCGGGTAAGGATAAAAGGGACTCTGAGGTGTTTTCTCGATTCTTCTTTTCCGTGAATGAGATCGGTGATCACCCAGAGAAAGCCAAGTCCGATGAGCACTCCCATAAAAGGGGGAAGACCTGTGAGCGTTTTGAAAATGGGAACAAAGATCAAAGTGGCAATCCCAGTGAAAAAGATCACTCTTGCTCCAGGTTCCACTTTTTCTTCATGCGCTTTACTTACCAAACGGGGATAGGTTCCTTTCAATCCTCTACTGAGTAGGAGAAGAGCGACAACACAGCTTACAATACTTGGGAAAAGAAGAGATTTCATTATGTTGAGCGTTGTGATGTTCCCATTGATCCAAAGCATAGTCGTTGTCACGTCTCCAATCGGCGTCCATGCGCCACCTGCGTTTGCTGCGATAACGATCATACAGCCGAGAAGGAGGCGCTCTTTTGCATCGGGGACAAGTTTTCTTAAGAGAGAGATCATGACGATGGCTGTTGTCAAATTATCCAAAATTGCAGAGAGGAAAAAAGTTGCAAATCCCAAAATCCAGAGCAGTTTCTTTTTAGAATTTGTGTAGATGAGATCTGTGACGATTTTAAATCCTTTATGAGAATCGATGAGCTCCACAATGGTCATGGCGCCGAGCAAGAAGAAAATGATCTGGCAGATTTCGTTGATTTTTTCTCCTAAATGGGTGGAGAGGATGTCATGAGGCAATGTAGTGAAGACGAAAAGGCCTACCCAAGTGAGAACAGCCATAAGAAGAGCGGGGGCTGTTTTATTTACGTGGATATACTCTTCAAAAATAATAGCGAGATAACCAATTGCGAATGCAAATAGAATAAGAGTCATCGATTTTCCGTTGTTATTGAGCTTTGCAATTGCCCTTGCAGGATGTCGTGCATCCGGATGAGGCCTATGATTTTCCCTTTTTGGACAACAGGGAGGACAGTAATGGGACGAGGAGGGGCTTCCATGAGATGAAGCGCTTCAAGAACGAAGGTGTCTGGTTCGATAGAGCGGGGGGAGGGGGTCATCAAAGTTTCCATTGAAGAGGTCAATCCTTCTTTTCCTTGGGTCTGGATAGTGCGGCGTAAATCCCCATCCGTAAAGATCCCCGTTAGTTCCCCTTTTTCAACAACGAGAAGGCAGCCACATTTTTTTACTGAGAGCTCATGAATCACATCGATCAACCGATCTGATTTTTGGCAGAGGGGAAGTTCATCCCCTTTCAACATGAGATCTAAGACTTGGAAGCTTGTTTTTCTCCCGATGAGTCCGCCAGGGTGATTAGAGGCAAAGTCGAGGATTGAGAATTTTCTTTTCTGCATCAGTGCGATCGCAAGGCAATCGCCGAAAATAAGCTGGACAATTGTAGACGTTGTGGGAGCAAGATCATAGGGACAAATTTCGCGCTGAACAGGGAGTTGGATAGAAAGATCTGCTTCTTTGGCAAGCCGTGAACCTTGCGTAGAGACAATGGCAATGGTAAAGGCTCCCCGTTTGCGAAGAGCTGCTAAAAGGTAGAGAAGCTCTTCTGTCTCTCCACTTTTACTGAAGATGAGGACGAGATCTTGTGCAGAGACAAGTCCAAGGTCGCCATGTACAGCGTGGTTGGGGCAAAGATAGGTCGCTTTTGTCCCAGTTGAGGTAAGAGTTGCTGCAATTTTTTGCGCAATGTGTCCACTTTTTCCAGCTCCTGTGAGAAAAATCATCCCCTTGCAGGAGGCAAGAGCGTGGAGAATTTTTTCTGCGTGAACAATTGAGATCTCTTTGAAGAAATGGTTGAGATAGCTATGGAGATTGGATAAAAGTTCTTCGAACATCTCCTTAGATTCTATACTGACTTGTAAAAAATCGGAAGATCGCCAATTTTGAAGAAGAGGTTTTATGACGAAAAAAATACCAATTGCTGTTGCAGAGGGGGATGGGATTGGCCCTGAGATCATGAGGGCAACGCTGCGCATTTTACAAGCAGCTGGTGCTGCGCTTGAGATCCACCCGATTGAAATTGGAGAAAAGCTCTATGCAAAAGGGTTTACGACCGGCATGGATCCGAAAATGTGGGATGTGATTCGAGGGACAAAGGCGTTTTTAAAAGCGCCGATCACAACACCACAAGGAGGGGGATTTAAAAGTCTCAATGTGATGATTCGGACGACTTTAGGCCTTTATGCAAATGTGCGCCCTTGCGTCTCTTATTTTCCCTTTGTCGATACAAAGCACCCGGAAATGGATTTGGTGATCGTTCGAGAAAATGAAGAGGATCTCTATATCGGCGTTGAATATCAGCAAACCCCAGATGCAGCCTCTGCTGTGAAGCTGATTTCGCGAGCAGGATCAGAGAAGATCATTCGCTACGCTTTTGAATATGCAAAAGCGTATGGGCGCAAAAAAGTGACTTGCTTGATGAAAGACAATATCTTGAAGTTGACTGATGGGTTATTTCACAAGGTATTTGATGAAATTGCTTTGCAATATCCAGATATTTTAAATGACCATTGGATTGTCGATATTGGCGCTGCAAAACTTGCAGACACCCCAGAGATCTTTGATGTTGTTGTGATGCCGAATCTCTATGGCGATATTCTTTCTGATGTAGCAGCTCAAATCGCAGGCTCTGTAGGGCTTGCTGGCTCTGCAAATATCGGTGAGAAAGGGGCGATGTTTGAAGCAATCCACGGTTCTGCTCCAAGAAGAGCAGGACAAGGAGTTGCAAACCCATCAGGGCTTATCCTTGCTGCCATCCAAATGCTTGTTTACATAGGGCAAACTGACGTCGCAGAAAAGGTTCATAATGCGTGGTTAAAAGCTATTGAAGATGGGATTCACACCTATGACATCTTTAAAGAGGGTGTCAGCAAGCAAAAAGTGGGGACGGAAGGGTTTGCTAATGCAGTGATTGAGCGGTTAGGAAAAAAACCGGATCAGCTGAAAGCTGTACACTACTTAAGTCGCAAAGAGACAGCGACTCATCACTTTATTCCCACATCTTCTGAACGTAAGTTAGTAGGTGTTGATGTGATGATTTATCACAGAGGGACAATGGATCAATTTCTCTCCAAAATTTCCCACATTAATATTTCTTCTTTGCGCCTTAAGATGATAGCTAACCGAGGGGTAAAGGTGTGGCCAGAGGGGCAACCAGAAACTTTTTGTATTGATGAGTGGCGCTGCCGCTTTCTTGCAGATGAGGGAGTCGCTGTTCCTCAACGGGATATCATGCAGATTTTACAATCTTTTGATCACGTCCAAGTGGATGTGACAAAGGCCGAGTTTCTCTATACGTTTGATGGGAAGCCTGGGTTTCGTTAGATGGAGGGTGTAGAACCGGAAAAGTTAGGGGTAACGGGCTGATACCCTAATGTCTCCATGAAAAAATTCCCTGCGGGTGAATCAAATCCATAAAGATCATAAGATCTTTCCTGTAGGTGAGTTGTGGTTGCAAAAGCAAGCTGTTCTCGAATGGGATTGTCATGAGAGATATGCCCAATTGCTTCATCTATTTGACGGCAAGGAAACTATAATCCTTCAGGGTTGGGAGGAATTGCCGCTCCTCTATAGTTGTTTGTAAAGATACCAATATTTTAAAATCTTTTGTATGAAACGAACGATTGCGATCAGACTCGATGGCAGTGACTTGCAAAAACAGGCTTTTGAAGAATTGCAAAACCTCTTTACAGCGGTATGCAATCGTGTAGCACAGACAGCAGCCTGTGAAAAAGAGCGGAATCGAGTTAGATTGCACCATCTTTGCTATCGAAAGCTGAGGGAAGAGTTTCCCCAACTCGGTTCTCAGATGTGTTGCAATGCAGTGGCAAAAACTTCTGCAGCTTTGTCCGCCTTGAAACGCCCAAAAGAGCTCCTGTTTAAAAAAGGATGTTCTGTCCATTTTGATAAAAGGACGTACTCTTTGAAAAA
>DATECD010000112.1:0-6400 GCA_035287065.1 Chlamydiales bacterium
CCCATTACGGTTCCAATCCCCAAACAAGCTCTTAGGAACGCTCTATCTCAATATGGCGATGATGCGATGAGTGTCGCCCTCTCAAATGACTACCGCTCTCCTGCTCATGTCACTGCGAAGATCCTGAATTTTGAACCTGCAACCTATCAGGTGGTCGACCCTTCCATTCCACTAGAGTAGTTGTAGCAATCCCAATAAATAACTTCATATTTGAATAGTAGAACACTTTCCTCGTGGATGACAAGGAAGTCGGTAACGGTAACGAGTTAGCTATCCCCCCTTGAACGCGTACATGCAAATTATGTAGATCTCTTTTTACGTCGAACTATAGGGCGTTTTTTTTTAGCCGGTTTGATCGGCACAAGTTCATATCGATAGGGGGGTTTTTCCTCAATGATCTTTCCATTTAAAGAATATACAAGAGCTGTACCTGTGCGAACCGCGGTTTCAAAAGCTCTTTGATAGCCTCTCTGATTTGCTTCCAAAATAATTTCATTTAAATCATCGCTCATTAACTATCTCCTCGATTTTCTTCCAGACTGTACTATCTAAGATGTCTATCGGATTATTCTTGTTTTTCCTAGCGACCACTCTTTTTGAAGCCTCCTCTTTAGAGGAATTATCCACGATTAACGCTTCATCAGCCAAAGGTAGATAATGCAATATTAAATTTTTGATTCCAGCATGGTAACGCCTCACAATAAAATCTTCAGGGACATGGTGCCCTCCCTGCTTAACTCGTTGCGCTACCCGTCTTATCGCCTCTTCAGGCTTAGAAAGCCAAAGAAATGTCAAACTAATCTCGTATCCTTTTGTCTTAGCCAATTTTAGATGCTTCACATAATTTGTACCAGAGGCCGTTGTCTCAAAAGCAAAACTACGATCATCATCAAGCAATTCTTTGAGTCGCTTAATCATCAATTTACTGGCAGTCAAAGCCATGCTTTCAGGATGCTTAGGCGCAAGACCACGTGCAATTTCATCGGCATTAATGAACTCATAGAGCATAGAACAACTTCTGATAAGCTCCAACGTCATCGTTGTCTTACCCGCACCATTCGGACCTGCAATCATCAGAATCTTTTTAGACATATAAGAACCTTAGTCAACCCTTCTGAGATCGCAAAAGATAGGCTTTTTTAATTGTAAATCCAAAACGTTCAGTAAGCTCTTCACAATCTATCTGAGGAAACTCCTTGTATCCACCATTTTCCAACCTTTCTCTCTCTAGAAGAAATTGTACGGTACGATCGCTAGAATCGAGAATCACTACATGAGATATTTTATTTCTTTGCAGATCATTAAGACAGTCTTTTAACTTGGAGTTAATCAAACTATATGAATCTAATTCGTCTGCCTTCAACCAAGTAGCTGAGAGAATCAAATCCCATCGACCAAGCCCTTCTTCTCTTAAAAATAAAGCGCATAAAAGAAATGGACTTTTTCCTTTTTCAAGGGAATAGATTATCTCTTTAAGTGTTTCAAGTATCTCTTTCATAATACATCAAAAATTGTCTCTTAAGCAAGCTTTTTTAGATCTTGGCGAGAAGGTTTGGAAGTAGAATCATTCTGCCTAACGGACATGTGCACTTTCTAAAAGCCACAAGCATTTTTCCAAAAAAATGATTTTTTTAACAGATTTTTTTTAATGAGTAAACTCTTAAACTCGACTTTGTATCTCCGTGAGAGACCAAGACCGGGCCCGTTACCGAATCGAGATCTGATTTCCGAATAGTTTGCATTTTTCAAGGAAGAGGTTATTTTCGGGTGATTTTCGGGTGATTTTTACCTTCCTGAAAACACATCTATCTGGCAAAATAAGCGAACAAATTTATGTTAATTAATAAAAAACAATATATACTAAAAATTAATTCGAGGTAATGATGAACATAATTACGATTAACAGCCCGATCACAGCAGTTACTGATATCGCTATATGCGACATAAATGCAGACATTGTGATAGCAGCCGATTTACATTCAATAGCAGGGTCGGTCTATATTCTAGGACGAACGCTACTTATTCAAGCAAACGCTACCATAAGCACTTCTAACGGAAATATTATTTTCGCTAGCGTACAACCCGGAATTAACTACGGTACAATAACTGCAAATGGCTACAAATGTAAATTAATTTCGAGCAGCGAATCTATAAACTACTACCCTGAAACTTTGTTAAGCGGTCGTCATATTGGTCCACTAGCATCCCAACATGGATGTGAAGAACAGCCCAGCTAATCTTGAAAATGACGGTAGCCGGATTCGAACCAGCGACACGCGGATTATGATTCCGCTGCTCTAACCAGCTGAGCTATACCGTCGATGAATCAGGAAGTGGGAATTAGCGGGGGTAGGACTCGAACCTACGACCTTTGGGTTATGAGCCCAACGAGCTAACCACTGCTCTACCCCGCGATCAAAGAAAGTACGAGTTTATATGAAGGGGCGATTTTCTTTCAAACTTTTTCTAAAAAAAGGGTTTGCAAATGTGTCATCGCCCTCTCTCCAACGCCTCTAACAGAATGAGTGAGAGTCTCTACATCGGCGCGAGCCTTCTCCTCAACAGCAGGGTGGGTGAAAAAACGGCTCACTTCATCGCGTAAATTTTCAATAGAGATCTCTTTTCCCGCACCCGATTGCTCTATTTCCGCAGCTAACTCTTTTTGAGAAAAAGCATAAGGGCCAAAAAGAACTGGGGATCCGTAAAGACAGGGCTCAAAAAGATTGTGCCCACCGATACCGGGGACAAAACTGCCTGCGACAATTGTTAGGTGGGATTTGGCAAAACAACTTGGAAGTTGTCCCATTGCGTCCATCAGAAGGACTTGGGGCTCGTCCTTATTTTGAGCAAGCGCGCTCCATCGAAAAAAAGGGATTTTCCTCTCTTCAAGTAAAGCTGCAACCTGATCAAAACGCTCAGGATGCCTCGGCGCTAAAATCAGAAAAAGGCGCTCTAAAGGAAGATGATCGAGGAGAAGTTCTTCTTCCCCTTTATGTGTTGAGGCAATTGTAAAGATAGCTCGAGAGGGCAAGGGAAAAGGAAGAGGGGCTATTTGAGAAGGCATTAGATCCCACTTAAGGTTGCCGAGAAGATGAAGTTTAGAGGGGGAAATAAAGGGGAGAAAACGATCGTAATGCTCCTGCGATTTAGCTAAGAGTAAATCGACATAGGAAAAAAACTGTTTAGAAAGAGAAGGGACATAGGCATGTCTTTTTGCTGATCGAGAGGAGAGCTTTGCGCTAACAACTGCAATTTTGCCCTGATTTTTATGGACATATTTCATCAAATTCGGCCAAAGATCCCCTTCTATAAAAAGGAGAAGGCGGGGAGTTAGGGCAAGCGTCCACCTACGTACAATCCAGCTGAGGTCGTAAGGTAGGTAAGAAAAAGCAATCCCTTGCGGATAGGAGCGTTCAGCCTCTTTCATCCCTGTCTTTGTTGCGCAAGTGAGAAGAAAAAACGCATCGGGAAATCTTTTTTTTAAGGGAAAGAAAAGGGGCTGAAAGGCCTTTACTTCCCCTACAGAGACGGCATGGATCCAAATCGTCTCTTTCCCCTTTGCATCGGGAATGGGAAGAAAAAGGCGCCTATAATGATGCCCTCTTTTCCGAATGAAGGGAAGAGCAAGTAAGAGCACAAGGTCGTAGAGCCAATAAAGGATCACGATTTTGTGACAATATTGAGGAGTTTATTAGGGACAAAGACTGTCTTCACAATCTCTCCAACAAGATGTTTTTTTACCTCTTCTTCCTCTTTCACAAGCGCTAAGAGCTCCTCTTCACTCTGGTCCATGGGGAGCTCAAATCTTCCGCGCAATTTGCCATTGATCTGCACCACATAGGTTACTATTTTTTCGATGAGATACTTCGGGTTCACTGCGGGAATGAGAGCGTAAGTGATTTGCTCTTTTTGCCCAAGTCTTTGCCAGAGCTCTTCTCCAAGATGGGGAGCAAAGGGATAGAGCATCTGCACAGCCATAGCAAGGCAACTTTTTGGGTAAGTAGGTAATGGAGTAAAATTATTCAAAAACTCCATCATCTTCGCAATTGCCGTATTGAATTGAAGAGCCTCGATATCACGGCACACTTGATCAACCAAACGGTGCGCCAATTTCAAAGCTTCGAGAGTCTCTTCTTCTACAACTTTGGGAGAAACAACCAAGTCGTGAAAGCGTTGTAAAAAGCGCTTTGGACCGCTGACAGCATCGGTATTCCAAACTTTTTCTTTTTCAAAAGGGCCCATAAACATCTCATAAAGACGAAGCGCATCAGCGCCAAATTCCTCAATGATCTCATCGGGAGAGACGCCATTGAGTTTTGATTTGGACATCTTCTCCATCTGAACAATCAACTTTTCTCCCATCTTCCTTGAGAAAAATTCCCCATTTTTCTCAACAACTTCATCAGGAGAAAAGTAGCCGCCTCCCTCTTTTTTATAGGCAGGGGCTGTAACAAGGCCTTGGTTGCGAAGCGTCATGAAAGGCTCTTTCGTATGAACAATCTTTAAATCATAGAAGACCTTATGCCAAAATCTTGCATAGAGAAGGTGGAGAACTGCATGTTCAACCCCTCCAACGTAAAGATCAACGGGCATCCAATATTTTTCAGCCTCTTGACCCCACGCTTCTTCTACATTATGTGGATCGCAAAAACGGAGATAGTACCAGCAAGAGCCTGCCCACTGAGGCATCGTGTTTGTCTCTCTCACCGCTTTTTTCCCCGTTTTCGGATCGATCATTTCTACCCATGAGGTCATCTTAGCTAATGGGCTCATCCCCCCCTCTGCTGGCCGAAAATCTTCAAGATGAGGTGGAGTTAAGGGAAGTTCATCGAGATCAAGCGCCCGCATCGACCCATCCTCAAAGTGGAGGATGGGAATTGGCTCTCCCCAATAGCGCTGACGGGAAAAAAGCCAATCGCGCAACTTGTATTGCACGGTGCGCTTCCCTTTCCCCTCTTTTTCAAGGAAAAGGGTCGTTTTTTCGTTTGCTTCATCGATTGCAAGTCCATCCAGGCTAAGCTTTACATGACAACTCCCCACCATCGTCCCTTTCTCTTCATCAATTACAGTGACAATAGGAAGCTCAACCTTCTTAGCAAAGAAAAAGTCGCGCTCATCATGTGCAGGAACTCCCATTACAGCGCCCGTCCCATACCCCATGAGTACGTAATCTGACACCCAAACGGGAATTTGATCCCCCGTGATAGGATGGAGAGCGTATGCCCCCGTCCAAACTCCCTCTTTTTCTTTAGCAAGATCTGTTCTTTCAAGATCGCTTTTAGAAGCTGCCTTAGCAAGGTAAGAAGAGACGATCTCCTTTCGGTTCGCTACCGTAACTTTCGAAACAAGCGGATGCTCAGGGCTTAAAATAAGAAATGTCACACCAAAAAGCGTATGCGCACAGGTTGTGAAAACGGTGATCTTCTCGCTACTATGTTCAAGAGGAAATTCTACGATTGCCCCTTCGCTTCTCCCAATCCAATTGATCTGCAATTTTTTCAAATGCTCCGGCCAGTCAAGAAGGTCGAGATCTGCAATCAAGCGGTCGGCAAAAGCTGTGATCTTCAAGATCCACTGTTTCAATGGACGCCTTTCTACTGGATAGCCCCCCTCTTTTGAGCGGCCATTTTCCACTTCCTCATTAGAAAGGACTGTCCCAAGAGATGGGCAGTAGTTAACTAAGATATCTGCCTCATAGGCAAGTCCTAATTCAAAAAGCTTTGTGAAAATCCACTGCGTCCAGCGGTAATAGGAAGGATCGCTCGTCGCAAATTCACGGCTCCAATCATAGCTAAATCCTAAAGACTCAAGTTGCCTTCGATAGGTCTCGATATTGGTACGCGTTGTAATTGCAGGATGAGTCCCTGTTCGGATCGCAAATTGCTCAGCAGGAAGGCCAAAACTATCCCAACCCATCGGATGCAGCACATTGAACCCTTTCTGCCTTTTGTACCGAGCTAAAATATCGGTCCCTGTGTACCCTGTCACATGACCGACATGGAGTCCTGCCCCCGAAGGGTAAGGAAACATGTCGAGGATGTAATACTTCGGCTTAGAAGGAGAAATCTCAGCCTTAAACGTCTCTTTTTCTTTCCAAATTCGTTGCCATTTTTTCTCAATAGCCCTTGCATCATACTTTTCTTTCACAATACTTCCCAAATGAACAAATTGACTCCAATCTTATCAGGGTATTCACCCAAAATTCAAGGCACTCTTTTTCTATCTATTTTTTTTATCCTGTCCATCTTGCCATCCTGTTATTTTTTACGAATGGTTGCATACGGTCTCCTCGAAGAAATTCACCGGCGAAAATTGCTGAGCTACTCACACCTTCTTTATATACCGAAATGAATTCAAAAGTTGGTCGCCAGTCGCGTGAAAGCGCCGAAAATCGATCCGC
>DATECD010000113.1:0-2902 GCA_035287065.1 Chlamydiales bacterium
CATGAAAAAAAATTGAAAATCGGCTCAAAAGCCCTGTACCGGGCTGGCGCCCGGAGACGTCTATAAGTAACCAACATCAATACTCACTCTTCCTTGAGCTCAGAGAGGCCTTGTCCTCTGTTCTTCCGCTTCGCTCAATCACCCAGTTGAACTTTAAAATGGCAAGCCTTTATCCTTTTTCATCATTCAAAAAACAAACAAGGAGACTTGCCATGAAAAAGAATACAAAATCTTCCTCAATAAAACCAGCCCCTTTAAGCCTTTTAAATCCAAAATGTGCAGGCATAGATGTCGGCTCCAGCGAACTTTTCGTTTGCATAGCAAAAAATTCATCAGAACAAGAAGTACGTTCTTTTCCTACATTTACATCAGACCTGAGGCACATGATTGATTGGCTCAAGGCTAATGGTGTAAAAAGCGTGTCTATGGAATCGACAGGGGTCTATTGGATCGTTCCGTATGAAATGTTAGAGGAAGCGGGATTTGAGGTTTTGTTGGTAAATGCGCGTTTTTTTAAAAGTGTTCCTGGTCGTAAAACAGATGTTCAAGATTGTCAATGGATTCAACAATTACATTCATATGGCCTCTTAAGAGGATCCTTTCGTCCGTCACAGGAAATTGTTCAGCTTCGGGCTTATGTTAGACAACGTAGTCGCTTGTTCGAAAGTGCAAGCACACAGGTTCAATTAATGCATAAAGCTCTTACACAAATGAATATAAAGCTCAATAATGCGATTAGCGATATTACCGGGGTTTCTGGCAGAAACATTATTCAAGCAATACTGCAAGGGGAAAGAGATTCAAAAAAATTGGCAAATTTGAGTGTTAATGGATGCCGCAAAAACATAGATAAAATAGCAAAAGCACTAGAAGGCAATTTCCGCAAAGAACACATATTCGCTCTAGAACAGGCTTACGAAGCCTTTGAGTTTTTCCATAAACAAGTTCATCGATGCGAAGACGCAATTGAAGCTACTCTATCTTCCATGCAAGCGGAAATACCTTCTTCATCGAGTCTTTCCAGTGATAAAAATGAGCAAGAACCTACATTATCTCCTCCCAAAAAACGGGCGCGCAAAACACAAGCTGCACGGAGTGCGTATTATTTTGATGCTCCAAAAGCGATCAAGAGCATAACAATATCAGATCTAACAACCATTCCTGGAATTGATGCAAATACTGCAATGAAAATTCTTTCTGAAATAGGAACTGACACATCGCAATGGGCTAATGCAAAGGCATTCGCTTCTTGGTTGGGTCTCTGTCCTGGGAATAAGATTTCTGGTGGGAAGGTACTGAGCAGTAGAACCAAGCCGAGCGATAATCGAGTTGCCCGGGCCTTGAGATTAGCAGCAGCCAGTTTGTATCGATCAAAAACGGCGATAGGTGCTTTTTTTCGGCGAATGCGCGCACGTTTAGGAGCGCCAAAAGCGATCACAGCTGCTGCCCACAAACTTGCCCGCATTCTTTATCGAATGCTGACAACAGGAGAAAATTATCAAGAAGCAGGAGAAAATTACTATGAACAACAGTATCAAGCTAGGGTTATTGCAAATTTGACAAGACGGGCAGAAGAACTTGGTTATGTTCTTATTCCAGTAAAGTAAACCTCAGGAAATTAAAAACTTAAATATATAAAATTAGATGGTTCCTTTCAAAGACCGATCGTTCATTAGTGCAGGAAAGCCTGTTCAAAAGCTTGGTCAATAAGTCGCCGGTGACGTCATTGGTGAGCCTCTCGCAGAGGCATCCCGTTTGGAAGACTGTTTCAGAGGAATGGGCGACTACTTTTTGCAACGAAGAAATATGTTGCAACCATCTCTAATTGGGGACAAAATTATGGTATAACCTTTATCATCGGTTACTTGGAAGAACCAGAAAATCAACGAACCCTAAGTTACGCAAGAGGTCTATTGTTATTCCAAATGGTGTGGGGTTTACACAGTGCTCTTTGGATCACATCCGATAAGCTATGGTGTGGTTTTAAATGCTCTTGCGCTGCTGCATAGAGATCGGGAATGTGAAATACATATTTTGCACTGAGCCTCAGAAAATGCTTTCGGATCGATGGAGTATTCGTAAAATCAAAGACAAGTCGAAACCGATAGTCTAAAACGTACACCTCATCGAGCGTTTCATAATGGCAAAGGGTGCTCTTTTCTAGAGAGAGAGAGGTTGCTTTGGGAAGAAAGACAGTCATTTGATCCGATGGGTAGATCGATAGAAAAGTGGGAATATGTTCGAATAAAGAGGGATTGAGAGGTAAGATAATGCAGATACTATCTTGGCGATACCTTCGATAGAGGATGCGAATGCTTTGTCTTTTCCATCGATTGTGCTGCCAAAACCACTCTCCCATAGAATTTTGAACACTTTTTTCTAAGTGCTGCATCATCACATCCATCATCTTAGGGACTTCCACGTCCATGGGTTTGTTGAGATCGGGATAAGTGGGGGCTGAATAGCGTATCGTATACCCTTTTTTTTTCCTCTGAGTCCAAGCAAAGATCATAGGGCATCCCGTTTTATAAGAGAGCAGCGCAGGTGCAGAGGACACATAGGTTTTTTGATGAAAGAGGGGATAGCAATAGCCGCTATCAGGTAGAGCTTCATCTCCTACAATGCCGACAAACCACCCTTTTTTTAAAGCTCTCAAGCTCTCTTTGATCGCCTGAGTTGGGGGGACGATTTTCCCACCAAAGCGTTCTCGAATCGTAAGGATCCAACGGTAGAGTTGCTTGTTTTTAATGGGTTTTGCAATGGCAAGGCCATTCATCCGCTTGGTTCCATCCAAAAAGAGGAGCTCCCAATTCGATTGATGCGCACAAAAAAAGATCAATCCTTTTTTCTCTTTGTAGATCTGATCTGCCATTTCTGGATTTTCACAGGTGACGATCCGGGA
>DATECD010000114.1:0-2475 GCA_035287065.1 Chlamydiales bacterium
AAGGCAGCCACTGCAATGACACCAAGAGTAATCCCAACTACAACAGCTCCACCTATGATGATTGCTGTTTTGTGCTTCTTGACGAATTTTTTTACAGCATGAAACTGCTTGCTCATCCATTTCTTGCAAAGCAGAGTATCAGGATGTTCATAGTAAACAGCAGGTTCAAGGGAATACGCTGTATAAGGCGATAAAAATCGAACATCGTTCTGAATGCCACAGAGAAGCGTATCGATATCTTGATTTAGAGAGGCACAACTGATGGGATCATCCGGGCCTACTCCATTCTTAGCTAAAAAGGAAAGGAAATAAGCGATCTTTTCGATTTGTTCCGGCGTGCATTTATCATCTAGCTCATCTTCATCAATAGCTACGATAAGATCTAAAATATCGTCATAATTCAGAAATTGAGGAGCGTCATTGATAGGAAGATGTAAACAAGACACGGGCAACTCAGATGAAGGAGAAATCGCCATTGCCGGAACAGTGAGAAGCAAGAGCAGTTTGAATACATGAGATAGAAATCGAAAAACGCTTTCCATAAGAGATCTCTCCTTTTCAGGAGGCGAAACTGTAACAGCTCTCTTCATTTTAAGACAAGCGGCGGAAAAGTAGTGGCGAGATAATTTTTTGCAGCATAAACTCCTGGGCCATCAAAACAAGGGGTCGCTATGACTGCTATATCCTCCAATCCATTCGACAGCTGGAAACCGCAGACCGCAAACACGCTAGATCTGCGCCTAGCGAAGCCAACCCCTCAGCTGTTCGAGAAAAAGATCCAAGAACTGGGGAAAGATTTAACTGCTCTTTATACCCAAGGTTGTTATCTTTCAGCAGATCCCTTGGTCAATCTTCCCCTCTTTTGCCCCAATCTCACAATTGTAGTGCTTAACTGCGCCAATAGAGTGGCAGACGGGGCTCTTAAAATTTTGGGTGCTCTTCCAAAACTTCGAGAGTTGAATGTCAGTGATGCAATGGACAGAGGACCGTACCTAGAGGGTCCTTTCTTCTACATCACAGACGATGGAGTTTTCGCTCTTTTAAAACGATGCGCTACTCTTATAAACCTCGATCTATCGAAGTCGCACATCACGAATGCAACTCTAGAAGCGATTGCATCTGTACCAAACATCAAAAGCCTAAAAATTGAAAATTGCCTCAACCTAACCAGAGATGCCATCGATCAATTAAAAAAGAAAAGACCCGATCTCAAAATTCTTGAGAAATGTGATGAAACGGATGCGTCTCTTGCCTTTCAAGAACTGGCTCAAAGAGTAAAAGAGCGCTATCTAGATAAAGAAGATACGCTAAAAACAACGATCCCTGTCGAGGAAGCTGAATTGATTTCGAGCTCTATCCTTTCACTCATAGAAATTCCTGAGGAATTGGCGCAATTATTTGAGACCCTCAACATTCAAGACCACCATAAGTTATTGGTTGCAAATGAGAAATAGCATTTGGTTTGACAAAACGTCCAATATATCATACAATGAGCTTTGAACTATACGAGATCTATAACACACCTGAATACGAAGACTGGCTCGCTGATCAGCCAGCAAAAAGTCAGGTGCAAATTCGCTCTCGAATATCTCATATCCAAGATGATGGTTACTTTGGAGACCATAAAGAAGTGACCGAAAGGATCTGGGAACTTAAGTGGAAAAACGGTCGGCGAGTTTATTATGCCGACATTCTGGAAAAGAAAATTCTTCTTTTACTCGGGGGAAATAAAAATGGTCAAGACAAAGACATCCGCCAGGCGAAGCACATTTTTAACAAACATATTACGTTCGAGAAGGACTCGTAAGATGCAGTTGAGAAAAAATACCGGCATTCGAAAAAGCAACCCGAGGGAAGAACTTCTCAATGAAACATTGATTGGTCAAGCCATTTGGGAATGCTTAAAAAAAGGCGACTCCGAAGGCGTGATTGAGGTAATTAAGATTTATCTAGAAGCTGTTAACAAAACCCAGATGGCTAAAGAAACCTCAATGGCGCGATCAACTGTGTACCACACTCTCAAAAGCAAAAATCCTACTGTAAAAACATTAGCAAAACTCGTTCATGCTTGCATTTAATCTAATGCTCTTAAATACGCCTCGCCGAGCGGGAAGGAGGAGACTTTTTCTTTGGTTCTTCGCGCTTTGAACAGATCGATGATCTGATTGGCGAGTTTTTTGCCGAGCTGCACCCCTTCTTTGTCGAAGGAGTTGATGTTCCAGAGAAACCCCTGGAAGGCCACCTTGTGCTCGTAGAAAGAGAGCAGAGCGCCCAGCGTGTGCGGATCCAAGCGCTCGGCCAGCAACATGCGATTCGGTCGATTGCCCGGGAATAGTTTGTTTGGATTCTTGCTCTTTTGACCAACCGCCAAGCCAATCGATTGCGCAAAGAGATTCGAGAGCAGCTTTTCTTGCGACGTGGTGTGCTGGATCTCGAGATCGCTGGGATGCTGGCTCTTTTTAAAGCCAATGAACT
>DATECD010000115.1:0-16219 GCA_035287065.1 Chlamydiales bacterium
GCATCTTCAGCTTCTTGCCGATGGACAGAACGGATCACCTTGCGGTTTAATTTTTTTATATGATGGGGAAGATCTTTCATATTTTTTGCCTCCTACCAGCTATATTATTATAACGTAGGATTAATTATAATTTAATTATTCAAGTAATTATTTATGAATTTAGTAGCTACTTTTTCAGGTTTTAAGAACTTATGCCAGTATTTGCGTAAGGCTTTCAAACGCATAAGAAAGGGGGGAGGGATCATCAGTTCCCCAAGGTGCCATCCGGGTCTCCAAAGGGGCATTTGGAGGCCATCGCCCCCTAAGATCAGATGGGGGAGGCGCAAAAGTGAAGCGAGGTGGCCTGGCCCTGAGTCATTTCCGATGAGACCACCAGATTCATAGAGGTAAGAGGCTAAGTCCTCAAGAGTTGGAAAGTGGGGAGAGGAGGGCCACTCTTTTTGTTCTTTCGGAGAGACGATAAAAGAGGGATTGAAACCCTTTTCCTCTAAAATCTCCTTGAGTTTGAAAAATTTTTCTTTTGGCCAACATTTTTGCAGGGAGGAAGCAGTTGGGTGAATGGCGATCCGTTTGGGGAAGCGGCGATAGATGACCCCTTTTGGGGGCAATAGGTGAGAAATCGGCGTACATTCAGGGCCAAAGAACTTATGCGCAGAGCGAAAGAGATTTTCAACCATAGAGACTTGGGGTTGGCAGACATAGTCTTTTTCTTTTTGAATGGGGCCATGTTTTTCTAATTTATGAGAGCCGAAAAAGCGGTAAAGAGGGGGGATGAGTTTTTCTACAGCTTTAGCTTTTAGACTGTTGTCATGTTGCAAAAAAAGAGTATCGAAATGGGAAGCGAGGTTGGGGATCTCATCAAGTGTAGGTTGGGGAAGAAAGGTGAGGGGGGAAAGCCAGCTTCCAAAACTTTGTCCGTGATCGCTATAAAGCGTCACATCCCAGCCCATTTTTTCAAGCTGCATGCCAAGCGTTGAAAAGAGCAAACAGTCGCCGATACCAGAGGCACACAGAATGGCGATTTTCATCCCAGAAAGCATATACCGTAAAAGATTTGCATTGCAAGAGGTTGTTCTTGTAGGAAAAGAGGGGATTTGGTTTGATATCCCCTCAATTTTAACGAAGGGATTCCTATGAACACAGTTTCTTCTACAATTCAAAATTTTGCTTCTCAAGCCTATTCTTCTACATCGGCGGTTGCTGGAGGCGTGTATGATTATGTTTATGGGAATGTTCCTTCAGCTCCTAGAATCCCTTCACTAACAGGATTTTTTGAAGAGATGTCATCTTCTGTGAAAGCTCAAACTGAGCGAGTGTGGAATGCAACTGTTTTACATCCAAATAGTCGATACGTAGCAATGGGCGCTCTTTTTATTTCCTCGCTCGGAGTACTCCCTCAGTTAGTTGCTCTTACTTCCTCAGCTGCCGCAATTGCAGTGATTATTTTCTCATTGAAAAAAGAGCATCAAGACAATCTTAGAGAAAATGAAGTGAGAATTACCGGGGATTTTCAACGTTTGAGAGAAGTAGAATTACAGAATGAGGATGCTGTCAGAAGAAACGGTGACCGAGCTCTTGGTGCAGCGTACGCTGAAACAGAAGCGGCACGCGGAGAAACAGAAGTAGCACGCGGTGAAATAAAAAGATTGCAAGCAGAAGTACAAAAAGGAACATCTCTACATCAACAGTTCTTGATTGTCAAAGATCGTGAAATAGTAGCAATGCAAGAGGAGCTGGTGATAGTGCGACAACAGTCCCTGGAAGCACGTACAGAAAAGAGTGCTGCAGAGAGTGAAGTTGATGAATTAAAGGCTCAATTACGCGAAGCAGAGGGTCTCAAAGAGAGAGTCGATGATTTAGTAGAAGAACTTCAAACATCGAAAAGAGAGTGTATCTGTTTGAGAGAGAAGCTTTCTGAGATGGGTGAGACTGTAGGAGCTCTTTTAACAGAGCTTAACAAGGAATTGGTAAAATCGAAAGCGCAATACGATGACTCAAAAGCTCAAGTAAAGAAACTTACTGTTGAACTTACTGCTATGACCCGAGAAAATGAAGCTCTTAATAGGACTCTTGGAACGACAAACGAAACGATAGTACAGTTGCGGGCGGATCTTGACGCACAGGTATCGCAAACAAAAGCTGTGACAAGAAATAATGACCCCAGCAGAAGTAAAAAAAAATAGTAGTGCGTAGGGCGTATCCGTAAGTATAAATTTGAATTCTTGTGGAGTGATATGAGTATTTCAGCAGTAACAAAAGAGACGTTTGTTTCGTCTCGGGAACATCGGAAAGTTCTGCAAGAAAATAAACGACTTTCTGAAGAAGTGAAACACTTAGCGGAGAGGATCTTGGTTCTTGAGGGGAGGATTTCGAAAAGAGATGCTCTTCTTTCTAGTCTAGAAGGGAGGATTAGAAATCTAAATCATGAAGTTACTCTGTTGCAAAGAGAGCTTCGAGGCTCTTTGTCCGCAGAAAAAGAGGGCTTAGGAGAAAAAAGACATAACCGAATGCTCAAAGGGCAGATTGAACGCCTTGCGCAAGAGTTGGGGAATTTGAGTGAATCTCTTCAATGCAGAGGAGAGATCAGTCAATTGCGGGCAACATTGCGCTTGCAAGAAGAGCAAGTGATTAAGAAAGACCCTGAAAGTAGGGTGGGGCAAGCAGTTGTTGCTGCAGTGGGCGCTGCGTTACTTGTAAAAGTAACCCTTGTTGCACCTCCTGCGCCATTGATCGCAGCTCTTTGTACGGGAACGTGTGTGATGTCATATCCAAGCAGTGAAAAAATAGCGCAACCCTCTTCCCTCAAAGAGGCTATTGTAAAGAAGATAGAAAACTTGCAATCCCAGATTATCTCTTCTGAGATGGGAATGTTGCCAGCACATGTAAAGGGACTTCTCCCCGAGCTTCGCAACGCAATTCTTCATCAACTCAAAGCAAATTAAGCGATCAGCACCTCAGAGAAAAAGACAACTCCTGCCATTGAGACGGCGTGGGAGAGGCTCTCTTTGATTACCTTCACAGGGTCGATGATGCCACTTGCAAAAAGATCCTCCACTTTTTCTGTGAGGGCGTTAAAACCAAAAGGGGCTTCTTTCGCAAGCACTTCACTCATTATGACAGAAGGCTCAAAGCCTGTATTGATGACAATTTGACGGAAAGGGGCAGCGCAAGCGCGCAAAAGGAGTTGTAAGCCAGCTTCTTCTTCTTGTGGGAGTCTCTTTTTTTCTAAAGTTTTTGAAGCGCGAAGGAGTGCAATCCCCCCTCCTGTGACAATCCCTTCTGCAAGAGCAGCTTTAGTTGAGTGAAGACTATCTTCAAAAGATTGTTTTTTCCGCTTCATCTCAGATTCAGTTGGAGCGCCAACTCGAATGAGGGCAGCTCCCCCTAAGAGTTTGGCTTTCCTTTTTTGCAGTTCCTCTTTTTCAAACTTCGATGTGACAGTTTTACTCTCCTTTTCAATTTGGAGAATGCGAGCATCGATTTGGCCCTTTTCCCCTCTCCCATCGACAATGGCAGTTTTTTCTTTTGAAATAGAGACGCGTCCCGCTTTTCCAAGCTGGCCAATTTCTGCATTTTTAAGAAGGAGCCCTTTGTCCTCGGTGATCACTTGAGCATGAGTCAAAATGGCAAGATCTTCTAAAAGAGCTTTCCTCTTTTCGCCAAATGAGGGGGCCTTGATTGCTGCTACTTTGAGAATTCCGCGGAGTTTATTGAGAACCAAAGTGGAAAGTGCATCGCCATCGATCTCCTCTGCAACGATGAGGAGGGAATCTCCTGTTGCATTGACTTGTTGTAAGATGGGGAGGAGATCTTGCGCTGTGCGGATCTTTTGATCGGTAATTAAGATATAGGGGTCTTCTAGTTCAACGGACATGCGGTCTTGATTTGTGCAGAAATAAGGACTTGCATAGCCGCGGTCTAGCTCCATGCCCTGCACCCATTCCATTTCTGTCGTTGTCCCATTGCCCTCTTCAATTGCAATGACCCCTTCTTTGCCCGCTTTTTCAAAAGAGAGGCTGATCATTTTTCCAATCTCTTGATCGCCAGATGCGGCAACGGTTGCGATATTTTCGATGTCGTGAGCTGTGTGGATGGGAGTTGCCATCTGATCGATTTTTTGGAATAAGAGCTCAAGCCCTTTTTCAAGGCCCTTTTTAAGGAAAACGGGATTGCTTCCTGAAGAGATCTGTTTGAAGCCTTCTTGGACTAAAGCTTTTAAGAGGATAAGACCTGTCGTTGTACCATCTCCCGATGCCTCTTTGATTTTTGCGGCCACTTCTTTTGCTAAAGAGGCGCCCATATTTTCAAAGGGGTTTTTTAGCTCGATCTCTTTAGCAATGGCTCCTCCATCGCGTGTGATTGAAGGAGAGCCCCATCCCGTTTGTAATCCTACGTTACTCCCTTTTGGACCCAAGGTGATCGCTGTCGTGTCGACGACTTGAGAAATGCCATTGACGAGTTTACGTCTTGCTTCCTCTTCAAAAAGAAACTCTTTTCCCTCTTCGCTCATCTTTCCTCCAAATTTTTTCGATAGATCTCTTTTTTACTGCGTCCCAAAAGGATCGCAGATTCCTTTATAGCCTCTTTTAAAGTGAGGCCGTGTAGGGTCTGAAGCATGTGGATGCACTCTTGGATAGAGAGCCCTTTTTCAAGAAGTTCTCCTGGACCAATGCAAACGACAAATTCTCCTTTTGACACTTCCTTTTTAAAACGAAGGACGAGATCTTGACTTGTGCCATGTATGCACTCTTCAAACTTTTTTGTCATTTCGCGTAGGAGAGCTACTTTTCTCATTGGGTCGATCTCTGCAATGGCTTGAAGAAGCGCGAGGATCCGCTTTGGGCTTTCAAAAAGGATGGAGACTCCGGGATAGGTGAGAAGAGCTCTGATCTCTTTTTTCCCCTTTTTGGGGAGAAAGCCGATGAACTGAAATCTTTCCCCTGAAAATCCGGAGAGGAGGAGCGCTTGGATGGCGCTACAAGCCCCCGGGATTGCTGTGAAGGGGAGTTCCTCTTCTATGCAAGCTTTAGCAAGTGTAGAGCCTGGATCGGAAATGCAAGGAGTTCCCGCATCGGTGATGAGGGCGATATTTTTCCCTTCGCGAAGCCAAGAAAGAAGCTCTTCAAGCCTTTTTTTTTCATTGAATTTGTGATAGGAGAGGAGGGGGCGGTGGATTCCATAACGATCCAGGAGCACTTTGCTATGTCTTGTGTCTTCACAGAGGATGAGATCTGCCTGGGAGAGAGTATCGATGGCTCTTTTTGAAATGTCGTCTAAGTTGCCGATCGGAGTTGCTACGAAAAAGAGCATAAAAAACTTAAAAAATAAAAGGTGGCACTCAGATTCGAACTGAGGGATGGGGGCTTTGCAGGCCCCTGCCTTACCACTTGGCTATGCCACCAGAGGAGAAACTAAACATTATGGTGATTTAGCCAAATCAACGCAAGATTTTGTCCAAAGACAGTGCAGGGAAGAGTAAAATCAATTTGCAAATCAAATCAAGAGTAGGATTACATCTTTTCTCAAGCCTTTGATAGCTGTAAATTGCCTTCATTCCCAATTGATCGGCAGCTTCCCTTTGCGTAAGCCCCTGCTTTATTCTTTGGTATCGAATAGAAAATGCAAGAGCTACAGAAGGATCAACAGGAACTTCAACTATATTACGCCCTTCTTTGATTGAGGTTTTAGGCATGGGGGATAAATATTCATAATCTTCAACTTCTTCTAAATAAAGATTGAGGGCTTCTTGCATATTTACATCCAATTCTTTTTTTGTATCGGCTTGGGTAACACATCCTGGAAGCTCGATACATTTAGCCCAAAAACCTTCTTTCTCTTTATGAACTTTAAAATGATATCGCATTATTCATCCCTCTCAAGTTGTTTCCTCAAAGCCATCTCAAGGCCCTTTTTTAGCTCTCTATGTCCAGGAATAATTACGGTCTTATTTCCTTTCCTCAATTTCATGTGGGAGCCTTTTCCTCCTCCCTTAACTTCCTCATATCCCTGTTTCTTAAACAGTTTAGCCAGCTCTTTTCCACTAATCGGCACGATCGCTCTCTATTTCGTAGATATCTTTCATTATACCAAAAATATTTGGTAAGTCAATGTTTTTTTGTATTCAAATCCCAGTCTCCTTGTCATTTTTCCAATTTTTGCATTACTCTTGATGTGGGTGAGTATGATCCGATCGGTGAGTGAGATTGCGGAGGCTTTGGGTGTGGAGTGCGGGACTTGCGCAAGGGTTGAAACGTTTCAGATCGATAGTAGACTCGTTACGCAAGGGAGTCTTTTTTTCGCTTTGAAAGGGGGAAGGACAGATGGTCATCAATTCTTGCGGCAAGCAAAGGAAAATGGCGCTGTTGCTGCAGTTGTAGAGAGGGGATATGCAGGGGAAGATTTTGGCCTTATTTTGCTCCCCGTCGATTCTGTATTGGATGCGTTGCAGGGGCTTGCTAAAAGGGATTTAGAAAAGAGCAAGGCTAGAGTCATTGGAGTGACCGGTTCTGTTGGGAAGACGATGACAAAAGAATTTGTCTTCGCTCTTTTGCGAGGAAACGTCAAGGTTGGAAAGAGCCCGAAAAGCTACAATACGAAGCTCACGTTGCCTCTTTCTATTTTGAATCGGGAAGGGAATGAGGAGTGGCTTGTCCTTGAGATGGGGATGGAAGAGCCGGGAGATATTGGAAGACTTGTTGCCATTGCACCTCCAGAGATTGCGATTTTGACAGGGGTTGCTATGGCCCATTCTGCATTTTTTCCTGGAGGATTGTCAGAGATTGCAAAGAATAAGGGAGAGATTTTTGCAAGCCCTCGGCTGCAGGCAGCAATTTTCCCAGAAGAACTTACATTTTCTGAAGCGCTTTTTTTTGCGCCTCCCGAAAAAAGGGTGACCTACTCTTTAGAGAAAAGAGAAGCTGATTACTTTTTTTCTTCTCAGTCAATGGATGAAAAAGGTGTGCGCGCTTGTGAACTTTTTTTCCCCTTTCAAGAAAGGCATATTCGCCAGAACCTTCTTGCGGCAATTGCTGTAGCGCGCAAATTAGGAGTTGAGTGGGAAGTCATAAAAAAAAGGATGGGGGATCTTACTTTGCCAAAGATGCGCTTTGAGCGGTTTGAGCAAGATGGGGTGATCTATATCAATGATGCCTACAATGCAAATCCCGCATCGATGCGCGCTGCATTTGAAAGCGTTGCCGCTATAAAGATCAGCGGAAAAAAGATCGCAGTTCTTGGAGAGATGACTCCACTTGGAACATTTTCTGAGGAGTGCCACCTTGAAGTGGGAAGAAGCGCAATCCCTATTTTTGATCACCTCCTTGCAATGGGTGAGGAAGTGCCCCCTTTGGTAGAAAGTTTTCAAGAGTCTCAAAAACCAGCTGAGCTTTTTTTTGATCACAAAGCGTTAGCTGAAAGGCTTAAGATGTTAGTGAGCCGGGGTGATCTTGTCTTAGTTAAAGGATCTCGCTCCATTGCATTGGAACAAATATTTCTATTCTTGTAGGCGGATATGTTGCTTTTTCTGATCGAATTTTTGCGAGAAACTCTTCACTGGAAAGTGCCTGCAGCTTTTTCTTACTTTTCAACGCGCATGCTGCTTGCATCCATTACTTCTTTGCTGCTCACGATTTGGCTTGGGCCCTCATTCATCCGTAAACTCTACGCTTTAAAAATGGGTCAGCCAATACGAGGTGAGGAGGAGTGCCCATTACTTGCTCAGCTTCATGAGAAAAAAAAAGATACTCCGACAATGGGAGGGATCCTCATTCTTTTTTCGATGCTGTTTTCCCTTTTTCTCTGGATGGATTGGAGAAGTGCCTTTACTCTTCTTTTACTTTTGACAACCCTTTTTCTTGGGGCTTTAGGAGCAATTGATGACTATCTGAAGCTTACCTACAAAAATAGCAGGGGACTCAAAGCAAGAGTAAAATTTCTTTGCCAAATCCTTTTTTCTGCCTGTATTGCGCTTTACCTTCTTTGCCCAATAGTCACTCAAGCAATGAATGGGAAAAAATGGTTTCGTCCCCCTATTGCAAAAGAGCAGCAAGTGGGAAGCTCAACGCTAACGACTTTAAGTACAGAAGAGTATGCCGAGCGCTTTTATCTCCCCTTTAAAAAAGATCCTCTTTGGATTTTAGATGGACTTTTGAAGATTTTCTTTTTCTTCCTCGTCATTTTTGTGATCACGGGAGCATCAAACGCGGTGAATTTAACAGATGGCTTAGATGGTCTTGCGGCAGGTTGTATTGTGATGGTTTCGCTTGTCTTAGCGCTATTTGCCTTTCTCTCCAATCACCTTGGATTAGCCCGCTACCTTCATATTCTCTACATTGAGGGAAGTGGTGAGATTGCTGTATATCTTTGCGCTATGGCTGGCGCATCGCTTGGGTTTTTGTGGTATAACGGCTACCCAGCTCAAGTTTTCATGGGCGATACGGGTTCTTTAGCTTTAGGCGGGATTTTGGGGGTCACTTCTGTACTTTTAAGGAAAGAGCTTATCTTAGCCATTGCGGGAGTAATCTTTGTCGCAGAAGCAGGCTCTGTTATCTTGCAAGTGCTCAGTTACCGCTATCGACATAAAAAACGCATTTTTCTCTGCGCGCCTTTACATCACCATTTTGAATACAAAGGGTGGCCCGAGACGAAAGTCGTGCTCCGCTTCTGGATCGTGAGCCTACTTTTTTCCATCATCGCTGTCGCATCACTCAAACTGCAGTGAATAAGATTAAAAAGGCCGTCGTCATTGGTGCTGGGAAAAGTGGGAAAGGGGCGGCAAGTCTTCTTGAGTCTCAAGGCTATGAAGTCATTTTAACCGATAAAAAAGAGGGGTTTATTCACGATGATCCCTCTTTGCCATTGGAGGGAGTTTCTCTTCTTATCCTTTCTCCAGGTGTTCTCCCTTCTCATCCCCTTGCTGCAAAAGCGTTAAGGATGGGGATTTTAGTGATGGGGGAGGTTGAGCTTGGGCTTTTATCTCTTCGCAATCAGAGAATGGTTGCCGTGACAGGAAGTAATGGCAAGACAACAACTGTCCTTTTGATCACACATGTCTTAAATAAAGCGGGATTGCGGGCTTGTGCGCTCGGCAATGTCGGAGTCTCTTTATGTAGCTATGCAGCGAAGGCAAATCCCGATGAAATTCTTGTCATTGAACTTAGCTCTTTTCAACTGCAGATGCTTCCCATTGCTCCCTATTTTGAAGTTGCAGCTATTTTAAACATTACTCCCAATCACTTGGATCGCCACAGTTCGATGCAAGAGTATGCGGAGTGTAAACTCAAGTTGCAGATGTGTACAAAAGAGGGGGGCGTCTGTTTTGTTTCGAAACAGGTGAGAGACAATTTTTCTTTTTTAAAAGAAGTGCAGATTTTTAAAATGGCAAAAGAGGAGAGACAGGATCCGAAGTTAGGGCTCCCTGAGGCGTGCAATATCCAGTCGGCACGAGAAATTGCAATGCACTTTGGTATTGAGGAGGAAATGTTTTCTCAAGCGCTTTTGCAATTTCGAAAACCGCCTCATCGAATAGAATGGGTAGCTGAAATTGATCAGGTGGCCTATTATAACGACAGCAAGGCATCCAATGTCGAGGCAGTGATCCATGCAGTTTCGCTCTTTACAGGGCTAATTGTTTTGATTGCAGGGGGAGTAGATAAAGGCGCTCCCTATAAACCTTGGATTGATGCTTTTGGCAAGAAGGTCAAAGCAATTGTCGCTTTTGGCATGGCAAAAGAGAAGATGGTGTCTGAATTACAAGAGGCGTTCCCGATTCAGTGCGCAAATTGTTTGCAAGAAGCTGCGCAAAAGGCAAGACGTTTTGCATCAGCTGGGGATACGATCCTTTTTTCACCTGGTTGCTCAAGCTATGATCAGTTTGCTAGTTACGAGGAGCGAGGCGAAACATTCCGAAAGATCATTCAGGAGGGAGTTTAGTTGGAACGGAAGAAAGCGATTTTAGTTGCAGCAGCAGTCAATGCAGCTCTTTTACTAACCTTATTCATTGCTTCTCTTACAACGGGAGATCTCATTCCAGAAGTTGCTGTGGAAAGAGAAGTTCGCTCACCTGCTTTTATGGAATCTACCCCCTCTACGTTGGTTTATCAGCCCAAAGAGTCTATCTCCATTCCAGTAAGCCCAATTCAAGAAGAACCTGTCCTTCATGTTCTACCCCCTGTTGCTGTTTCTTTGCCCCCAGTTGTTCAGGAAGCTGTTCCACCAACTTTTGTGCAAGCGCCCGTGACTGCTCGTGAACCCACTTTACAAGAGGTCACTGTGCAAAAAGGGGATAGCCTAGATAGAATTGCTAAGAAGCATAACACAACAGTTGATGCTCTTTTGAAATGCAACCAACTTTCGGGCACGTTTTTGAAAGTGGGGCAAAAGCTTAAGATCCCACCTCCTGTAAATAAGACAGTGGCAGCTCCCGCTTTTACTCCGGAAGGGGCTGAGTATTACACGATGAAAGTAGGGGATAACCCTTGGAGTATTGCGATGAAGCACCATCTGAAAGTAGATGAGCTTCTCAAATTGAATGGCCTAAATGAAGAAAAAGCGCGTAAGCTTAAACCTGGCGATCGACTCAGAATCCGATGAGCCGATTTCCCGCGGACAGTTCTATTCTTTAAAAAGAAAGATCCCTTTTGGAGCTGAGCAAAAAAAAAGAAAAGCGCCGGTTGCGATTCGAAAGATGTTTTCCTATTCAAAAGAGGAATTTTTCAATCGCATTTCGCTCCTTTTGATCATTCCTGTAGCTATTCTTCTCACTTTTGGGCTGCTTATGATTTTCAACACAACAGCAGCGCAAATCATCGATAAGTCACTAGAAGTGGATACGCATACAGCGCTTTTTAAACAGCTTCTCTTTGGTGGAATTGGCGTCCTTTTAGGAAGTATAGCGTACGCTTTAGGTTATGAAAATCTTCTCCGCTTAAGCCGTCCTGCACTTATTTTTGCAACGCTACTTTTAGCGCTCCTTTTTGTCCCAAAGGTTGGACAGACAATCAATGGCGCAACTCGCTGGATGAATGTTTTCGGATTTAGTTTTCAACCCTCTGAATGGGTGAAATTACTCATTCCCCCCACTTATTTACATTGGGCATTAAAGCAAAAAGAGATCCGCTTTGTCCCATTTTTGAAAATTTTGGGAGCGCTTTCCATTCCGATCATCCTTATTTTTTTAGAGCCCGATAATGGAACGACAGCAATCATTCTCTTTGTTCTTTTTATTCTTTTTTTTCTCACCTCTGTTCCCCTTCTTTATTGGGCAGTTCCCTTAGCTCTTTTTGTTGGATCAGCAGGAGCTGTTGCCTATCAGATGCCTTACGTTCAAGGCCGCATTCAGGTCTATTTACATCCAGAGCTCGATTTAAAAGGGAAAGGGCATCAACCCTATCAGGCAAAGATCGCAGCGGGGGCAGGAGGACTTTGGGGAAGAGGGCTTGGAGAGAGTTTGCAGAAACTCAACTATTTACCCGAAGCGCGAAATGACTATATCGCCGCTATTTTTGCAGAGGAGATGGGATTTATTGGGGTTTTAGGCCTAATCTTTCTCTACATGATTTTTGCTTTTGGGGGCGTATGTGTTGCAAATCGGGCAAAAGACTTAAGTGGATGTATCTTAGCAGCAGCGTTTACTTTTTTGATCGCAATTCAGGCCTTTTTGAACCTCGGCATTGTATCTGGCCTTTTGCCAAGTAAGGGGATGACTCTTCCTTTTTTTTCACAAGGGGGGACATCACTCATTGTCAATTTAGTTCTCCTTTTTCTTTTGCTCGACATCTCTCGAAAATCTAACGGTGCGCTGCAAGATGGGCTCTAAAAAAATTATCATTGCAGCAGGAGGAACAGGAGGGCATTTATATCCCGCCATGCAATTAGGAGCTGCTCTACAAAAACATTCCCTTCTTTTCGCAGGGTTTGGATTAAAGGCTTCCCCTTTTTTTGAGCAAAAAGAGTTTTCCTTCGTAGAAATTTCGTCGCACCCTTTAAGAAAGGGGTTTTTCTCTGCCTGTTTAAAAGGACTTTGGCAAAGCCTTCGATTGATCCACAAATGGGATCCCGATATTGTCGTTGGCTTTGGAAGTTACCACACATTTCCTCTACTTCTTGCGGCAGCGCTTTTAAGACGGAAGATCATTCTTTTTGAAGCGAATGCCGTTTTAGGAAAAGTAAACCGTTTTTTTGCAGGAGCAGCAGAGGAGATCGCTTTTCAGTTTCCTGTACCGCACCGAAAACAGGTTTTGGTTTCGTGGCTTCCTTGGAATGAAGAGAGAAAAAAACGAGTGCCGAAAGAGGAAGCGCTCCAGTTTTATGGACTTGAGCCTAGGAAAAAGACAGTTTTTGTCTTCGGAGGCTCTCAAGGGGCGCTTTTTCTCAATCAGATGGCGCCCCTTCTTTTCTCTTATTTTCGAAAAGAAGTGCAGGTCATTCATTTGACAGGGGGGGAAATAGAGGATGTGAAATTTTCCTATGAGCTCTCTTCAGTTTCAGCTTTTGTGGGCTCTTTTGAAAAAAAAATGGAGAGAGCTTACTCAGCAGCAGATTTTGTCCTCTCTAGAAGTGGTGCAGGAACTGTTGCAGAATTGATCCATTTCCAGCTCCCCTCATTACTGATTCCCTATCCACATGCAGCTGAGGATCACCAGAGAAAAAATGGGGAGTATTTAGTTGCAAATGGGGCTGCCTATCTTCTTGAGCAAAAAGAGGCGACATTAGAGAGAATGATCGAAGAATTTCAACTTCTTTTGAAAAATGAACTAGAGATGAAAAAACGCCTGCAAGAGAAAAAAGAGGAAAAAAGGGTCCACTTTTCAGAAAGGATCGGGGGGTAAGATGAAATACCATTTGATTGGCGTTGGCGGAATTGGGATGAGCGCGCTTGCTCGTATTTTAGTGAGTCAAGGGGCAAGTGTAACAGGAAGCGATCGGAAGGGAAGTCATCTTCTCGACCAATTAGAAAAAGAGGGGGTTGTCGTTGCAAGAAGTCACAACCCCGCTCTTATCCAAGAGGGAATGGTTGTTGTGTATAGTAGCGATATCCAACCCGATAATAGCGAATGGCAAAAAGGGAAAGAGCTCGGCTTACCCTTCCTTCACCGCTCAGAGCTTTTGGGCCATCTCATGCGGGAAAGGGCCCCTCTTTTAGTGACAGGAACGCACGGGAAAACGACAACGACAGCTCTTCTTGCAACTGTTTTAGTAGAAGCGCATCTCGACCCCTCTTTTGTCATTGGGGGGATTTTATGCCACTCCAATACAAATGGGAGATGGGGGAAGGGCCCTTTTTTTGTTGCAGAAGCAGATGAGAGCGACGGCTCTTTTCTTCGCACACCTGCATTTGGCGCGATTGTGACCAATTTCAATCTCGATCACATGAATTTTTGGGAGAGCGAAGAGAGGTTGACTGCTGCTTTTACTCAATTTTTTTCTCAGGTGATCGATGAAAAACTCCTCTTTTGGTGTATCGACGATTCTCGTCTTGCAAACATGCACCCAAAAGGGATCTCCTATGGATTTTCTTCAAAAGCAGAACTCCATATTTCAAATTTTGAGCAGGTAGAAGAGGGAATTTTTTTTGATCTTTCTTTCCAGGGAAAAAAAACTCGCAAAATCTATCTCTCCCTTTTTGGAAGACATAATGCGTTGAATGGCGCTGCTGTTTTTGGTTTGAGTCTTTCACTTCAGATTCCAGAGGAAAAGATTCGAAAAGCATTTTCCCAGTTCCAAGGGACAAAGAGGCGTCTGGAATGGAAGGGGAAAGAGGGGAAAGTCGATTTCTTTGATGATTATGCACATCACCCAATGGAGATTACAGCTACGCTGAAAGCGCTTCGCGATCGAGTCAAAGAGAGAAGACTCATCGCCATTTTTCAACCCCATCGCTTTACGCGAGTGAAAGAGCTCATCTCCTCTTTTGCTACCGCTTTTTCAGATGCGGATGAAGTCATTTTGACCGATATCTATAGCGCTGGGGAAGAGGCCATTCCAGAGGTGACAACCGCACATCTTTATCGCAAAATGAAAGAAGAACTTGGGGCAAAGCTCCACTTTTTCCCGCGAGCGCATGTAGAAAATGGGGTCGCAGACCTTTTATTGCCGCTTGACGCAGTGATTAGTTTGGGTGCAGGAGATATCGTACAAGCAATAGAACCCATCCAAAAGAGATGGAAAGAGAAAAAGAAAAAATTCAAAGTGGCTCTCCTTTGTGGAGGGAAATCTACAGAGCATGAAGTCTCTCTTCTTTCTGCTCGCAATGTTGCCAGTTGGGCAGATCTTTCCATTTACGAACTTACCTGGTTTGGTATTGGAAAAGGGGGCGGATGGAGAGTAGGAAAAGAGTGCCCTAAAAATCTTCCTGAAGAAAAAGAGAAAATCCAGGGTGCTATTTTTGAAGAGTTCATGCGATGTGATCTTGCAATCCCTGTGATGCACGGTCCTCATGGAGAAGATGGGATGATCCAAGGGTTTCTCGATACATTGGGAATTCCTTATGTAGGATGTGATTACGCATCTTCTTCTCTTTGTATGAATAAACGCTTCACAAAAGAGATCGCTCTTTTGAGTGGGATTCCAACAGCTCCTTACCTTCTTTTAAGTTCTGATATGGATCGAACGTCCCTTGCAGAAGAAGTGGAAAAACGCCTTACGTTCCCTGTTTGGGTAAAGCCGTTACGCCTTGGCTCTAGCATTGGGGTTTCCAAGGTTGAAAGAGCAGAGGAATTAGAGGAGAAAGTGGCCATTGCTTTTTCTTATGATTCTGAGATTTTGATTGAGAAGCATGTTGAAGGGAAACAGATTGAATTTGGGGTGATCGGCAATTATGACCTTTTTGTTGGGCCTCCTTGTGAGATTCTCAATGAGGGGGATTTTGTCGGGTACGAACAGAAATATGGGGAAAAAGCATTTCCCTATCAGATCCCTGCAGCAATTTCTGAAGAGGAGCAAAAACGTGGGGTAGAGCTTGCAAAAAAAGTCTACCGTACTCTTGGGTGCCAAGGGCTTGCAAGAGTTGATTTCTTTTACGATCTATCGGGAAAGTTTTGGCTCAATGAAGTAAATCCTTTTCCAGGCTGTACAGATACAAGCGCGTTTCCGAAAATTTGTGAAAAAGCCTCTTACCCATTTGCAGAAGTTTTTGATCGACTCATTGCTTGCGCTTTTCATCGCAAGCGGAGGATGCAATAGGTGCATTGGACGCTAAAAAAAGTTTTTTCCTTTCTTTTTCTTTCCATGCTTGCGACCTCCCTTTTTGCTTTTGGAGCAAGAGCGCTGTGGCTGAAAAGGATCAATGCGCGCTCTTTAGATCCTCATTACCAGATTCATACAATTGTGCAGAGGGGAACAGAAAAAGAGGCACTGAAAACGGATTATTTAGCAGAGCTTCTCTCTTTAAGTAAAGATCACCCTATTTCAATCTATTGCTTTGATAGCAAAAAAGCAAAAGAGGCTCTCCTTTCTTCGCCGCTGATTTGCGAAGCGGAAGTGAAAAAAGAGTTTCCCGATGCGGTTTTAATTGATTACGAAGTGAGATGGCCAATTGCAAAAATTACTGATTACGAAAATATTGCAATTGATAGTGAGTGCTATCTTTTTCCTTTAGCTCCTTTTTTTTCTCCTAAAGAGATCCCGGAGATTTATCTGGGACTTCCCTCTTTTGGAGCCCCTCAAGACTTGCAAGGAAGAGCGGGTGGGAAGTGGCTTGAGCCACTTGATAACCCTTATATTCATCTTGCATTAGAGATCTTGAACTCTTTTGAAGAAAGCCCATCGCGCGAAGGGATCCGCATAAAACGGATTGATGTCTCAAATGCTTTTGCTCCCACTCTTGGACAAAGGGAAATTGTCCTCTTGACTGAAGAGGAGTTTTTCTTACCTCAAGGAGGGGTCGCTACGTTTCCAAAGCTCCTCCGTTTTTCTCCCAAAGAGTACTCACAGCAACTTGCCTCTTTCTTCCTCTTGCGCCGTCGCATGGAGGCTGACTATCGGAAACAGCTCCCTTACCTCAAAGGATCGATCCGCTTTTCCCCTCGCATCATCGATCTGCGCATCCCGCACCTCGCCTTTGTCGAAAACCAAGCTTAGTAACCTGAGTTTTCTAGTTCATTTGTATGAGATTCAAGGTCTTTCGGCCAATTTTCACTTTTTCGCCTTGGCAAGATGCTTGTTTCGATATTGCCTGCGGCTCCAAAAGCAAAAATTGGCTCGAAATACCTTTGAATCTCAT
>DATECD010000116.1:0-7638 GCA_035287065.1 Chlamydiales bacterium
ATCTGAGAGAGGCGTTTGGCAGCTCTTCCCGTAGGAGCTGCCAAGATGATCTGATCTGTTAACTTTTCGCTAATTGTGAGAATGGAGCGGATGATGGTGCTTTTTCCAGTTCCTGGTCCCCCTGTGATGATGTGTACTTTATTGGATAGGGCATCTATGACCGCTTTTCTTTGCCCCTCTGCAAAGCGGATCCCCACCCTTTGTTCCACCCAGGCAATGGCTTTTGATGTATCAATTGAGCGAATCGCTTGTGGGCTTGTTTGCAGCCTTTGCAAGTCTCTTGCAACGCTCTGCTCATAGCCGTGAAAAGGGCCAAGCCATAGCAAATCGCCTTTGCGGACAACTGTCCCTTTTCCAACGAGATTGTTGATCTCTTTTTCGACTAAAGAGAAACCCACTTCCAATGTTTTTTCTGCAATAGGGATAAAGTCTTTTTCTGGGTAACATGTGTGCCCATCTCCTGAAAGTTCCCAAAAAATATGTTGAATCCCGGCTGCTAGCCTTTCTGAGGAGTGGAGGGCAAAGCCTAATTTTATCGCCACTTGATCTGCAAGGCGAAAGCCGATCCCAAATACGTCCTTAGCAAGGTCATAGGGGTTTTGTTGCACTTTTTCGATGCTTTTTTCCCCGTAAGCCTTGTAGATCTTTTGCGCGTAAGCTGGGCTTACCCCATGTGTGCGTAAAAAAAGCATCACATCGCGAATGGAGCGCTGCTCTTTCCAACACTCTTTCAGCTTATCGATCTTTTTTCCCCCAAGGCCTTGGACTTCATAGAGCCTTTCTGGCATCTCTTCAATGACTTTTAAGGTATCTGCACCAAAGCGGTCGACAATTTTTTTGGCAAAAGAGGGGCCGATCCCTTTGACAAGACCCGATTCTAAATATTTCTGGATCCCTGCAAGGTCACTCGGCATCTCCACTGTGTAGTCTGTAATTTCAAACTGTCTCCCATGCGCAGGGTGAAATTTCCACTCCCCACTGCAAGCGATCGTTTCACCCGGTTGCAAAGAGGGGAGCTGCCCCACAATGGTGGTGAGCTCTTTTTTGCCCGGTATTTTCAGCCTTGCAACGGTAAAGCCATTTTCCGGCTGGATATAGACAATACTATCCACATTGCCTTTCAACTCTTCCATAAGAAGAAAAATAACATACGTAGCCCTTGATCCAAAAGAAGATTTTGGCCTAAACTAATAGCTTATTCCGGGTTAGCTCAGCGGTAGAGCAGTGGACTGTTAATCCATTGGTCGCAAGTTCGAATCTTGCACCCGGAGATTCTTCTTTTCTATTGAAAAGGTTTCTTGTATCTTCTAGGTTCAGGACATGCCACATTTAGAGATTAAATATTCGGCCGATATTGCTCTTGATGTTGAATGTCTATTTGATCAAATTGAATCTGTTATCAATGAGTTAGACCCCTCGGCAGGGGTGTGTAAATCGAGGGCGTATCCAGCTAAAAACTATAAACATAGTCATGTCATGATCGAAGTTTGGCTTTTGCCAAAACAACATCGTAATCAAACTTTTACGCAAGTACTCCTTAAGACACTGAAGGATTGCGTGAAAAAACAGATTGCTAATCATTACTATATTTCAGTGCAGTTGTATTATAGAGACTCTAACTATCTAACAATAGAATGATGAGGATTTGTGGATGATAAAACGATAGATTTTTTAGAACAGGCGATTCCAGAGCTTGCAGATGCTGCTTTTACTAGGGCCTATTGGAGCGCTCTTGCCTCTGGATTCAGTGTTTTAGAAACTGAAGGTGAAGATTTAGTAGAGATATATCCTGATGGTACAAAGAAATTTATTAAAAAAATTTTGCCACGTGTTCCCGTAAAGAAAGGCGAAAAAATAGAGCTTTAATGAACAAAAAACGTCTTCGTATGTTTGCTGGTCCGAATGGGTCAGGAAAAAGCACGCTCAAGTTGATGATTGAAGAGGAAATGCCTGAGAAGAAGCTATTCGGAAATTACATAAATCCTGATGAAATCGAAGCAGAGATTAAGGTAACAGGACTCTTGGATATGAAAAAATATGAAATTGATCCAAATGAAGATGAAGTAATTAATTTTTTTACAACCTCTTCTTTTTTGCATCAGGTGCAGCTAACAGAAAAATCTTATTTGCTTAAGTATCGTGATGGTAAATTGTTCTTTGATCGAGTTGAGATAAACTCTTATTTCGCGTCTGTTGCAGCAGATTTCATTAGGCAGAATCTATTATTGCTTGGTAAATCATTTACTTTCGAAACGGTTATGTCTTCTCGGGATAAAGTGGATTTTTTTTGTAAGGCGAAGGAACTAGGCTATCGTACCTACTTATATTATGTTGCCACTGATGATTCACTCATCAATATTTCACGAGTGGCTCAGAGAAGTGCTTTGGGCGGGCATTCTGTTCCAGAAGAAAAAACGAAAGCTCGTTATGAAAGATCTCTTGCGCTTTTGATGCCTGCTATTCGGTGTGCCAATCGTTCTTATATTTTTGACAACTCACGGCATGGAATCGTTGCGTGGATTGCAGAAATTAGTGATGGAAAAATATTAGAACCAAAGGCAGATGAATTTCCAATGTGGTTTAAAAAAGTTTTAGAAGAAAAAAATCATGCGCCTTAATAGAGGTGTATTTCTCTTCTTTGTTTTTCTTTTTGAGGCTATCTATTCAGGCGAACCAGTTTCAATTGAAGGGGTTTTGCTTGGAGCTGAATTAAAATGTTATATGGTAGCCCCTGAAAGACGTATCGAAGTTAAGATGAACCCACAGATGTTCTTGTTGCCAGATTCCATTGTGCATCTTTCAGGACGTTATCTTCCTTTTTTGTGGATCAAGACTTGCGAAAATTATCAGAAGCTTGTGACTAAGCATGTTCGTGTCGAAGGGGTGGCTGAGGAATTTCTCTCCGGGGAATTTTTGGTGCAACCTGCGAGGATAATAGAATGTGAGCCTACCCAACGTCAATTAGAAGCGGAGAAAGGGTTGACGGAAGAGGAGATGTGCTACTGGGAAGAACAAATTCCTTTGATGGCCTCTGCAGCATTTCAGCAAGTACGATGGCGCGCTTTATTACAGGGATTCGATGTAATGGAGTCCCGCGATGATGCACTTTGGTTAGTTCATCCTGATGGTACTGAAACATTTATTAAAGAATTGCCTCCTCGCGTATTGGTAGAGAAAGGCCGTGTTTTGCAACTTAAAGATTGACCAAAATCATAAGCTAAAGAAGCATTGCGAGAGACTTTTGTTGCTGGTGGATTGCTGTGATTCAACGTGTGATGTTTTGGCTGATGGGAGCCTTTTCTTTACAAGCAATGCAGCTTGAGGGATCTTTCACCTCCAATTCGATGGTGGAAAAAACAGGGGCGCCTTATGTATTGTTGTTGACATGCCCGTTTGTTTCTGAGGCATTTGTCTCTAATAAGAGACCTGTCACTTTTTTATTGGCCATGACGGATTTCTTAAGTGAAGAGTTATTGAGCAAACATGTAGTAGTTGAGGCAGAACTAATTGGCATTGATCGATCTTGTTTTTTTCCTATCCCAATTATGCAAATTCAGGAAGTGACGCCGATCGGGCATCCAGAAGATTGGGATGAAGAATACCCAGATTTTATGCCCTACCTTAGTAAGATAATAACGGCTGGTGTTGGTCTAATGCTTTGGGAATCCTGGCTTGCTGGGAATAGTGTGTTTAGCGGGCGTGATGGGTTTGTTATTGAAACATTGCCAGATGGGCAAGAAATTGTTCGTGAAAGATATCTCCTCGATAGATAAATAGCCTAGGCAAGTCGCAAATTTAAACCTAAACCAATGACCAAAGAGACGAGAGTTTGCCATTTGGGGTTGCCTTTCTCGGAAAGGGTCTTGTAAAGGCTTTCTCTACCCATGCCTGTTTTTTTAGCGAGATTACCGATACCGCCCTGAGCCTCGGCTACGTTACGGAGAGCAATTATGAAAAGATATTGTGACTCGGTATCGCCTTTTAAGCTTTCTTCCAGGGCTGCATTAAGGTAAGCAACAGCTTTATCATGATCCTGGAGCTCTTCAATTAAATAATTGTGATATTTTCTACTTCTTCCCATGTTTTTTCCCTCTTTCAGACCAGTCTTTAAGGTATTCCTTTGCTTTCGCAATGTCCCTCTCTTGCGAGCTTTTGTATCCGCCGCAGAGTAAGAGGATGATTTTCGTGCCAATTTTGTCATAATAGATTCTGAATCAATCTCGATCATGGCTTATAACTGTATCTTAGTGGATACATGTAAGTAAATATACCGAGAGTGGTTCAAGAACCTTAGAAATGACAAGGAGGCGCCTTGAATTTGAAGCAGACGGAGTCGTTGCCTACGCCGCCAAGGTTAAAAACCTAGGGCGTGCAGACAGCTTCAAATTCAATGGCTAGCCGACTTTGGTCAGAACCGATTCTTGAATCACGAGCGGTATATCTACTATTGAGGTAATTGCAAAACTAACGAAACGGATTGATTCCTAGAGAGCGAGATCAACGATAAAAAGGATGAAACGATATAACGATAAAGAAATTGCGCGGCTTAAGCCGCGTTGCCGCTCCGCAGCAAAAATTTTCCTATCGTTATATCGTTCCATCCTTTCTATCGTTGATGTTGCTCTAGGAAAACATGACATGTTGCCATCTCCTTTCTCAGGGATTATAGTCCTTCTCTTGAAAGAGAGTTGTATGATTTCTTGGGTAAGAGGGGCTTTTAAATGGATAGAAGAGCCGAACCGTACAATTTTGCTTGTATACCAGAAAGGTCAAGGAGCTAGATATTTCGAGCAACCTAAGAGTCTAGCTACATTTGAGGAGCGTAAAAGGTCAATGGACTTTTGAGGCTAAAAGACTTTAAAGGTGTTTTTTTATAAACCGGGTACAAAAATTCCTTCTCCAAAATGCTCGATAGTTAAAGCTTCTATTTTTTTTTCCCATGTTTTAGAAGAGGCTTCAACCCTCAATACCGGCATATATTTGGAAGATCTCTTTCTTGCTTTTTGACTTATTTCTGGGAAAATTTTAGCGGCAATTTCGGATGTGACTTTTTTTATATGCATGGAAGAGCCCTCGGAAATAGCTTCTTCTATCTTCTCTACCATGTCAGAGTACTGCTTGCTTTTAGGACTAATACAAATAATTTCCGTTATAATTGAAGAAAGTGCGCAATCTTTTTCTTTCTTGAAATTGATTGCCAGTTCATTAGGTGATTCTCTTCGTAAAATTGCATAAGCGATATCACCTAATTGTTGTACGTACTTGAAAGAAGATGCTTCTGGATCCCACGCTGTTTTAAGGCGGTTCATCAAACTTTGAGGAAAAGGGGGTTTGTGCCCTTGGAATGCTATAGTTACGTTGTATGCCATGAGAAGACTTCTCTTTAGCCATAATTTTAAGATCTGTTTTGGAGCGTTTTGGCTTTTGGCGAAAAGGAGATATTGCATTTTGTAGGTAGCTTCTGAGTATTCCATTTCAGCATTTCTAAGTAGTTCGTAGCTTTCTAGAGCATTAAGATGGGTAGGCTCTTTTCCCAAAATATTTTGAAGAGAAAAGTTGATGTTTGCAAAAAGAGGCGAAAAGAATATGTCGACTGATAGCCTATTTGTTTTTGCTTTTACTTTACCTTGCCAGCCGTGGCATGCATGCTCTTTAGGGACATGGTAAGAGGTCAAATATTGCTTGTCCCACGTGAAAGTTGAAAGCAGGACAGATTCTGGAATTTTTTTCTCCATATCCGTTCTTGCCGGCTCAAAATTGTAAAGGATGAGTTCTGAGTAGGAGCCTTCGATATCCCGAAGATCTTTGACGATTTCTTTTCGGATTGTATTTGACCAAGCTCCTTCCGGTTCTGGCTTATAATTGGGAGCAAAGCTTGTCGATAAAGAACTTTCTTCTTCTGGAGAGCCAAGAGTGTCGTGGTAATCGATGATGTGGCCTCTCCAGAAGTTTTCCTCTCCTGCTTTAAAATAAGAAGAAGCTTGGGGATATTTATTTCTTAAATTTTTGGGAAAGCCCTCTTTTTTCGTCATTGCATAGCCGAATAGGGGAGCCGGTTCTTTTTCTTTTAGATCGACGACCAAATACCCTATACGGTTTTTTTGATCGGGACCGAATAAATGAATTTTAAAATCAGAGCGATTTTGAGCTTTATGCCTTAGAATCTCGATCTTTTCTTCTGTTGATGACCAAATATGGCCTTCTGGTAAAAGAGGTTTTAGGCAATTGTCTAGTATCTTGAGGATTTCCTCAGGGCTTCGTACATCTTCAGCTAATTTCCAATGACGAATGATTAAGGGGTCTAGGCAAATAGGATGATATTCGTTTCTCCAAGTTTCCCTTGATTCGATAGATTGAGGAGTCATTGACAAGGACATTATCGTTCTTCTGTTTAGGCGAGGTATTTTACCAGAAGGAGCTGATTTCATGCAAAAGCACAGAGTTGAAGATGAATATAGATTTAAAAATGTAACTTTATAACTCCTCGCTTTGCGAAGACGTGATGACTGTGATACGATTGCTTGAGTGACTTTGCTCTTGAATGGAAAGTTAGAAATCACCCCACTGAAAAATTCTATTTTTGCAAGAATCCGAGTACCCGGCTCAAAAAGCTATACCAATCGGGCTTTAATCATGGCAGCCCTTACCAAGGGTTCTGTATCTCTTAAAAATCCTTTGTATAGCGAAGATACAGAGGCGATGATCGGTTGTTTAAGAACTTTGGGGTTAAAGATTGAAGTAGAACCCAATCAGATCGTTGTGCACGGGGATATTGGTGATATTGAAGAGAAAAACTATCAATTATTTGTTCATGATTCTGGAACCACAGCTCGATTTATGTTGGCTCTCCTTTGCATTGTTCCGGGTGTAAAAATAATCGAAGGGAGTAAGCGATTCAATGAGCGGCCGATTCGCGACTTAGTTGATGCTTTGCAAGAGTTAGGCGCTTTGATTACGTATTGTGACAGGGAAGGTCAGTTTCCAGTAAAAATAACAACTTCTACCTTGCCTGGCAGTTTTGTCCATTTGAAAGGGGATATGAGCAGTCAGTTTTGTTCAGCACTCCTTTTAATTGCTCCCCACCTTTCAAAAGGATTGACGATCCACATAAAAGGTCCACTCATTTCAAAACCTTATATCGAGATGACCTTAAGTTGTATGCAAGAGTGGGGAGTAAAAGTCGTTGGAAATTATTTTGTTCCTGAACATCAATCCTATAGGAAAAAGCAATACGTCATTGAAAGCGATTTTTCGAGCGCCGGCTATTTTTTTGCGATTGCCGTCTTAACGAAATCGACGATTGCTTTGGAGAATGTAAATCCATCTTCTCTTCAAGGAGATCGAAAATTTTTAGAGATTTTAGAAAAGATGGGCAATATTGTGATCTATGAAAAAAATGGCGTCTCTATCCAAGGAAAAGGGCCATCTGCCCTCAATGTTGACATGGAAGATTGCCCTGATCAAGTGATGACAATGGCGGTGTTGGCGGCATTTGCAAAAGGCGTTACTAAAATTTCAGGGGTCCGTTCACTGAGAGTCAAAGAAACAGAGCGCGTGATCGCTCTTAAAAATGAACTTGGTAAAATGGGCATTCGGACGAAAGATACACACGATACTTTGACTCTCAGTGAACGGACC